>NZ_JBHYMS010000014.1:0-143169 GCF_042743185.1 Inquilinus sp. NPDC058860
GGTCTCTGCCCATTCGCGCGCGGACGCGCGCAGACCCCTCCCCCTGCCCCCCTCCCGCAAGGGGAGGGGGGACAAGAAAAGAAGGGGCTCCAGCCACTACGGCGCGCCCGTCGGCTGCAGCGACGTGATCACCAAGAGGCCGGTATGGGCCCAGAACGCGCCGTTGGTGCCCAGGGCAGGGTTCGAGGCGCTCGGCCAACCCTTCCAATAGTGGTTGTTGTACGGGATCCGATGCAGCCACTGGATGACCGGCACGTCGATCACGTCGCGCCAGTAGATGCCGAGAGCCTTCGCCGCGCCTTCCTGGAACTTCGGGTCGTCGGAGGCGAGCGGCGAGATCTCGTCGAGGATCTTGTCGAGCTCGGGGTTCTTGTAGCGCGAGAAGCGGTTGTTGCCGGCCGCCGAGCCGATCGTGTTGCTGTACTTGCCATGGAACAGGTTCATGGCCTCGAACGGATCGTAGAGGCTGGCGCCGTGGCCGAAGAGATAGAGGCCGGGCTTGCCGTCCACCATCGCCTGATAGGCATCGGTGCCGAAGTTGACATTCGCGTCGAAGCCGGCCTGGCGCAGCATCTCCGCCAGGACCGGGGCGATGTCGCCATGGATGTTTTCGAAGGCATGGATGGTGGCGTCGAAGGTCTTGCCGTTCTTCTCCCAAAGGCCGTCGCCGTTCTTGGTGAAGCCGGCCTCGGTCATCAGCGTCTCGCTCTCCGCGACGTCGAACTTGCCGGGCTGGTACTTCGCCTGCTCGGCCTTCACGGCCTCGGACTCGGCGAATTTCTGCAGGTTCGGGTAGAGCGGGAACGGATAGATGGTCGCGATCTTGGCGCCGTCATACAGCACCTCGTCGATGCGATCGCGGTCGATCGCGAGGCTGATCGCCTTGCGCACCCGCACATCGCTGTAGGGCTCGAGCTGGGTGTTCATCCACAGCGAGTTCGGCCACCAGTCGAGATAGCCATAGGGTGATTCCGTGCCCGTCCAGGACTGGATGTCCGTGTTCTGCTCGACGATGTTGCCGATCACCTGGGCCCGCATGTCGACCGAGGAATCGAACTCGTTGTTCACCAGCCGCTGGGCCACCGTGTCGATCGGCTGGTTCAGCACGTTGACGATGACGACGCGCTTCACCGCCGGCTCGGCCATCCGCCCCGCCTTCACCGCCCACCAGTCGGGACGCAGGTCCATGATCTTCTGATTGGCGTTCCAGGCGACGACGTCGTAGGGGCCCGAATGCGGGATCTGGTCGAGGCCCACGGCCGCCGTCGGGTTCGGCTGGGCCGATTCCCATTCCGCCGGCACGATCGGCAGGCCGGTGTCGAACTTCTCGGTCAGCACCTCGAACTTGAAGCGCGGCGCCGGCTGCTTGAACTTGACCTCGACGGTCAGGTCGTCCTTGGCGCTGACGCTGTCGACGAATTGCTGGAAATGCGCGTGATAGGGCAGAGTCTCATACTTCATCTGTCCTTCGAAGGTGTAGACCACGTCCTTGGACGTGACTGGCTTGCCGTCGCTCCATCTGGCATCCTTGTTGAGCTTGATCTCGAGCGTCTTGAAGTCCGGCGTGTATTCCATGCTGTCGGCGAGCCACGGGATGAATTCGCCCTTGAAGATGGCGAAATACATCAGCGGCTCGAACAGCAGGTTGTTGCCTTCCTGATGCGTATAGCCCGGCAGCACCCAGGGGTTGGTGGTGCCGACGGAGGTGCCGCCCGCGACCCCCCAGCCGAGGACGAGCGTCTGGTTGCGGGGAACGCTCGGCAGCGCGCCCTTGGGCGTGATCTCCTGCGCGGCCGGCAGGCCGGCGCTCTGCGCGAAGGCCGCGGCCGGCGCAATGATCGCCGCCGCGGCGAGCACAAGGCCGGCAAGGCGTCTCAGATCGAACATAGGACAGATCTCCTCCCTGTGATTATCGAACGGTGCAAATGTCGTCTTTGCACCTCCCGGGCGCTTTTCCGGCGCGGCGATGCGCCTTCCCATTTTCACGAAGTCAAAAGATCTCACCACCCGACCGACAGTCGTCGATCGACCAAAAATCAACCTTCCCTTCCGGAAACGTGATGTCCGGCAGCTGCCTGCTTTCCTCCTCCTGCAGCGATATTGCCAGTCTTAAGCAATTCGCGTCTTGTATATTTTGCGACAGCCTAAGTCAGTTTCCTGATACGCTCAACTCTTTCCGACTGTTGCGGCGCGACGCACGCATCTGTTCGATGATGTGGCGGCCGGATCCCTCGACATGACGGGCGATCACGGCCGCCGCCGCATCGGCGTCATGGGCCTTGATCGCGTCCAGGACCTCCTGGTGCTCCCGCATCACCGCGGCCTGGCGGCCGAGCGAGATCGGCAGCCGCCGGCTGATCGCGCGCAGGATCTCGCGGTGCTTCCACCACAGATCGACCGCGTGCCGGTTGTAGTGGCGTTCGTACATCGTGTGGTGGAACTGGGTGTCGAGCAGCCCGTGCCGCACCGGGTCCGAGTAGTTGAGCCGCAGCATCTCGGCGTGCAGCGCCTCCAGCGCGGCGATGTCGGCATCGGTCGCGATGCCGACGAACCAGCGCGTCAGCGCCGGCTCGATCAGGACCTCGATCTCGTAGATGTCGCGGATGAAGTCCTCGTCGATCGGCCGCACGCGCGCCCCGCGATTGGGCGTCATCACGACGAAGCCCTCGCCGCGCAGCTGCTGCAGCGCCTCGCGCACCGGATTGGTCGAGGTGCCGTGCCGCCCGGCGAGATCGGCGACGATCAGGCGGGCATTGGCCGGGATGCGGCCCGAGATGATGTCCTCGCGGATCGCCTCATAGACCGAGGCCTCGCGGTCCGGCGCCTGGAAGGCCGGCAGGTCCAGGCCGGGAATGATGCTCATGGCCTGCGCTTCCATGCCGCCGTCGATGTCCAGCCTGGTGGCCGACACGCGATCCTCCGGATTTCGTGTACGATCTTTGTCGGAGTTGACGTGAAATGTCGAGTCTGGAGCATCGCGGGACGGGCCGATGATGATGTTCCATGGCCGTCAAGAGCGGAAAGCGGTCATCACCGCAATCAGCTGGACGGCAGAATCCGCCCGGAAGCCGGCGGGGAATTCGGAACATGGAATCCCACGGGAGATTCGCGGAATACTGAGCGCCTCTGACGAGGCGGCTGGCAGCAGATCTTGAAACCGGCATCCTCCCCGTCCGGGGACGGGGAGGATGAGCGGCCGGCTACTTCCGCGGCTCGATGGTCAGCGCCCCGAAGCCGCCGCGGGCGTTGTATTGCGGGCGGTACATGTCCTCGACATAGGGCGCCGGCAGGGCGAAGCGGCCCGGCGTCACGGCGCGGGCGAGATAGGCGACCGTGAAGTACCGGGTGTCGCTGGTCAGGTCGATCGCCGCAACGTAGCGGTCGTCGCGCATCTCGACATGCTGCGTGTCCGACAGCGTGTCGGCGATGTCGCCGAGCTGCGCGCCCTTGCCGACCGACGGGTTCTCGATCTCCAGCCCCGCCGGCAGCAGGTCGACCACCAGTGCCTGGTGGTCCAGGTCGTCGGTGGCGCGGCCGCGCAGCAGCACGGTGACGAGGTCGCCCTGCTTCACCGCCGTCTTGGCCGGGTCGAAGGGGCGGCCGTCGCGGTCGAGATAGGTGCGGGTGATCTCGAAGCCGTCGCCGCCCGCCGGCAGCGGCGCCGAGGGCACGCCGCGGACGGTCAGCACCTGCCGCATCGGCCCGTCGCCAGTGTTCTTCACCGGGATGCCGGCGGCCAGGGCCGCGGCGTCCGGGTTGAACCGGTAGACCGTCCCCGGATCCGCCACCGCGCGGCCGGCGACGTCGAGCGACAGCGGCGCGGCGCCGTCCAGCGCCGCGTCGGCCGCGATCAGCATCCAGGTCATGTCCTGGGTGCTCCACCACCGGTCCTTGGCGAACAGATCGGCGGCGATGTCGACCTGCTGCAGCACCGCGTCCTGCGGCTGCCTGGCTTCGTGCAGCAGCGCCGCGGTGGCGGCATGGTCGCGCAGCGGCGAGCCGTAATCGCCGTAGAAGTTGGTGGGACGCTCGGTCGAGGTCGCCGCGGCGAAGGCCTTGGCGGTGCGCGCCGTGTCGCCGAACTGGGCGGCGGCCGCGGCGATCTGCGCCTGCGACACCGGCGTCTGGTACTTCGGCAGGCAGTTGTCGACGTAGTAGCGCATGGTGCCGACATCGCCGCCGCCGGCCCGGGCCACGACATAGAGTGCATAGGCGCTGGCCGGGGTGCATTCCGTGCGCGCCTCGTACCAGTCGAGATAATTCGACAGGAACTTGATGCCGCGCTGGTAGGAGCGCTCGGGGATGCGGTAGCCGCCCTCGGCGCGCGCCCGGGTCAGGAAGTCGAGCGCATAGGCGGAGAGCCAGGGGTTGGCGTTGCCGAAGGGCGACCACATGCCGAAGCCGCCGCCCGGCTGCTGCGCCGTCATGATCCGGTCGATCGCCCCCTGCACCCGGCGGCGGACGTCGTCCGGCCGGAAGCCGCTGTCGACCTTCTCCGCCACCTTGGAGACGTAAAGCAGCGGCAGGGCGCGGCTGGTGGTCTGCTCGACGCAGCCATAGGGGTATTCGTCCAGCGACTTCAGCAGGCCCGGGATGTCGAAGGTCGGGCGGGTGGAGAAGCTGGCGAAGACCTGCACCGTGTCGGGCAGGAAGCCTTTCACGAGGTCGGCGTTCAGCACCGCCGACTGGCCGGGGTTGACGATGGTGGCGATGCGGTCGGTGGTCAGCGCCTGGGCCGGGCGCACCGACAGGTCCCAGTCGCGGTCGCGCTGGAAGCCGTCGGGACCGGTGACGCTGATCTTGATCTTGCCGACGCCGGTGGCGGTCGCGGTCAGCGGGATCGCCCGCCGCGCCTCCGCCCCGGCCGCGACGGTCTCGGTGAACTGGGATGCGGCGGCCGAGAGCGGGCCTTCGACCGCGACGCGGATTCCGTAGTCGCCGGCCGGGCCGGACAGGTTGCGCAGCGAGAAGGCCAGCTGCGCCTCGTCGCCCGGCGCCAGGAAGCGCGGCACGCCGATCTCGGCGATCACCGGGTCGCGCACCTTCATCGCGGTGGAGGCGGCGCCGAGCGCGGTCGGCGTCCAGGCCACCGCCATCAACCGCAGCTCGCCGTCGAAATCCGGCAGGTCGAGCGGCACGGAGACGCGACCGTCGGCGCCGACCGGCAGGATGCCGCTGTAGAGCGCGACGGTGCGGGTGGAACGCTTCGGCAGGCCGGACATCTGCGAGGCCGCGGCGTCGCCGCCGGTGCGGACCTGGCCGCGGCGGCCGTCGCTGACGATCAGCCTTCCGTAGGCGTCGCGCATCTCGACCCCGAGGGCGCGGCGGCCGAAATAATGGTCGGTCGGGTCCGGCGACTGGAAGTCGGTGAGCAGCAGGATGCCCTCGTCCACCGCAGCCAGGGTGACCCAGGCGCTCTGCCCCTGCGGCACGCCGGTGACGGTGAGCGGCAGGTCGAGCCGCTGGTTCGGCCGGATCTCGGCCGGCGCATCGATCGAGACGCCCAGCACCCGTTCGGTGACGTCGATGCCGAACCAGGCGACGCCGACGGCGCGGCCGGGGCCGTGCCGGCGCTGCCCGCCCTCGCCCGAGGGGCGGAAGGCGGTGGCCAGGACATAGGCGCCGGCGCCCCAGTCGGAGGAGACCGGGATCTCGACGGTGGCGCCGTCGGCCGGGACGGAGACGTCCCGCGTCTCCAGCACCCGGTCATTGGCGATGAACAGCAGCACGTCGCCGGCGAAGGGCGGCTCGATCCGCACCCGGGCGGTGTCGCCGGCCTTGTAGCTGGTGCGGTCGAGGGCGACGGTCAGCTTGTCCGGCGTCGGGTTCGGGTCGTCCGACACCCACCAGCCGGCATAGAACCGGGCCGAGGTGGCGCCGCCGCCCTTCGGGTCGTAGACGTCGAGCCGGAAATTGCCCCAGCCGACCGCCTGGCGGATCGCCGCCGGCGCGTTCGGGGCCACGTCGAGGGTGCCGTCCGCCACCTTGCGGTCGCGGGTGACGACCTTGTAGTCCCAGCGGCCGTCGGTTGAATACCACTGGTAGTCGTGGATCTCCTCCACCAGGTCCCAGCGCAGGCCACGGAGCGCGGCCGGGCGGCCGCCGGCGTCGAGGCCGATGACCTCGAAGCGCGCGTCGGAGCCCTCGGCCAGCGAGCCCGAGAACAGCGGCTTGACGCCGATCCAGGGATGCTCCTGCCGGACCGGCAGGGTCGTGGTCTCGTTGGCGGTGCGGCCGCTGGAATCGAACACCGCGGTGCGTAGTTCCGCCTCGAGCGGCACGGTGGTGTCGGGCAGGCCATCCAGGAGGATGTCGACCCGGCTCTGGCCCGCGGCGTCGGTCGCCGGGGTGGTGATCGGGCGGGTGCGGGGCGAGAAGGCGTCCTGCACCAGGCCGAACTGGTAGTCGGAGAAGTCCGGGAAGGGCTGGGCCGCCTGGCGCAGGGTCAGGCTGGCCTCGGTGGCGAGGTCGGCCGCTGGGGCGCCGTACAGGAACTGGGCGTCGATGGTGACGACCGCCGGCTTGGCGACGCGCAGGTCCTTGACCTCGGTCTTCAGGTCGACGCGGATCCGCGCCGGCACGAAGTCCTCGACCTGAAAGGCGGTGCTGCCGATCGCCTGGCCCTTCGGGTCGACATAAGCCTCCGCCATCCAGGTGCCGGTATAGGCGCTGTCGGCCAGCGGCACGTCGAGGCTGTAGGAGCCGCCGCCCTGGTCCGACACCTGCTGCACCCGGGCCTCGACCCCGTCCGGCCGGCTGATCTTGACGGTCAGCGGCACGCCGTCGATCGCCGCCGCGCGCTCGTTGCGCAGCAGCGTGGTCAGATGCACCGTCTCGCCCGGGCGGTAGACGCCGCGCTCGGGGTAGAGGAAGGCGTCGAGCGGCCCCGGCTCGGCCCGGCCGCTGACGCCGCGGTCGGACAGGTCGAAGGCCGGGCCGGTGAGATCAAGGAAGGTGAAATCGCCGGAGCCGTAGGCATAGACCGCGGCCGGCCGGTTGCCGCCCTGCCCGGCCATCACCCCGGCCGGGAAGGTGGCCAGGCCGCCGGCGTCGGTCTCAGCCTCGCCCAGCACCGAGTTGTTGCGGGCCAGCAGCGCCAGCTTCACGCCGGACTGGGCCTTGGCCGAGGACAGGGAGCGCGCCGTCACGGTCAGCCCCTGCTGGCCGGAGAAGGTGGCGAGGCCGAGATCGGTGACCACGATCCACTGCGTACCCGGGGTCTGGTAGCTGTCCCCCTCATCCGAGTTGTCTGCGGCCTTGGCGTCCACCGCCGCGAGCAGGTAGACGCCCGGCTTCGGCTGCGGCAGCAGCGTGTCCATCGGCACGCCGGTGATCGCCGCCTTGTTGGTCTCGCCCTCGACCGGCATGGCGCCGGACCACACCTCCTCGCCCGCATCCTGGGCCAGGCTGTCGACGTCGTAGCTTTCCAGCATCTGGCCGATGCGGCCCTGGGCCACCTGGTCGATCAGGTTGCGGTCGTTGATGCGCAGCAGGCGCAGCTTGACCTCGGAGACGTTGACCGTGGTCAGCGGCACCGTGCCCTCGCCGCCCTTGGGCAGGACATAGGCGCTGCCGCGGAACACCACGCTGGGCGCCCGGTCCTCGACCGTCAGGTCGAAGCTGTCATCGGCGGTGAGCGCGTCGCCGTCGACCGACTTGATGCCGGCCAGGAGCGTGACGGTGTAGGTCTGGCCGAAGGACACGCCTTCGAGGCACAGCTGCTTGTCCGACGGGATCACCTCGACCGGCACCGCCGGCTCGATCCGGACATAGTCGGAATAGCGGACGGTGCGGCCGTCGACGATCGGGTCGGAGAAGTCGGCGCAGAGCTGCGGCGCGTCGCGGTCGTTCTGGGCATAGGTCGAGGTGACGCGGAAG
Source organism: Inquilinus sp. NPDC058860 (assembly GCF_042743185.1). Lineage (NCBI taxonomy): Bacteria > Pseudomonadati > Pseudomonadota > Alphaproteobacteria > Rhodospirillales > Rhodospirillaceae > Inquilinus > Inquilinus sp. NPDC058860. The sequence goes on from NZ_JBHYMS010000014.1 coordinate 7,879, forward strand.
CCGTATTGCTCGCGCAGATTGGCGGCGTATTCGGTGTTGTCGTCGGTCGGCGCCAGCTGCGCGCCCTCGGCCGCGACCTTGATCGCCTCGCGGCCCTTGTCCTGCTGCTCCAGCCCCCGGGCCAGCAGGATCAGGGCGGCGCCGCGCAGCTTGTCGGTGCCGGCGTTGCTGTAGGCGGCGAAGGCGGCGTTCAGCCCGTCCTGCGAATAAGGCGAGGTCTGCTGCAACGCCTGGGCCAGGCCGTACCAGGCGCCGGCGTCGGCGGGACGCTGGCCGAGAATCAGCTGCCAGGCCGTGACCGCATCGCCCCAGCGCTCGCCCTGGGCGGCGTCGGCGGCGCGGGACCGCAGCACCTTCAGGTCGGCCCGCTGGTCGGCGGGGACGGCGCTGGCCTGCTGCTCCAGCTTCCTGGCGTAGGCCGCGGCGCCGGCGGCGAAGCCCGGCGCCTGGTAGGCGGAGGCGACGGGAGGGAGAGCCAGGGTCGCGGTCAGGAGCGCCGCCGCCGCGGCAAAGGTGGCGAAACGCAGCTTCATGGCCATGACATCCCCCATCACGGCGCCCCGACGGGCGGAGCCCCTGCGACAAACTATACGCGAGATCGCGTCGAAACCATGACGCAGCGGGGGCGACGGAACGGCCCTCCCCCTGCCGCGGCGACGCGACTATGATCGCGCGTCCTTCGCGGAGCCGCCCCATGATTCGACCCCTGGCGATCGTCCTTCCGTTGCTGCTGCCGGCCGCGGCCTTGGCCGCCGATACGCTGACCGCCGCCGAGATCCAGGCCCGGATCGTCGGCAACACCATCGAGGGCACGGCCGGCGACGTGGAATACACCGAGTTCTACGCCACGGACGGCACCATCCACGGGCTGGGCGACGACGGCCCCTATGCCGGGCAATGGTCGATCGAGGGCGACCGGATGTGCTTCGACCTGGGCGAGACCAAGGAATGCGACAAGATCCAGCTGGACGGCACCAAGGTGCAGCTGCTCGGCGATGACGGGTCGCTGGTCGCGGTCGGGGAGCTGAAGCCGGGGAATCCAGGGAATTTGTGAACCCGTAGGTCGGGTTCGCGATCGCGAACCCGACAGCGGATCATCCCGGCGTCAACATGTTGGGTTTGCCACGCGAACCCAACCTACTCTCCTTTGAGCTGCCGCTCGCGGTAGTAGATGAACAGGCCGGAGGCGATGATCACCAGGTTGCCGATGACGATGTTGGTCGTCGGCACGTCGCCCCAGACCGCCCAGCCGAGCGCCGCGGCAATGACGATGGTGGAGTACTGATAGGGCGCGACCACCGCGGCCGGGGCCAGAGACAGCGCCTTGTTCAGGCACAGATGCGCGCTCATCGCCACCACGCCGAGGCCGAGCAGCAGCGCCCAGTCGAACGGGGTCGGCGGCACCCAGGCGAAGGGCACGGTGGCGGCGCCGGCCAGGCCGGTGCCGACGATCTGGTAGGTGATCAGGCCGAGCCCGCCGGTGTGGCGGACGCGGCGGGTGACGATCAGGATCAGGCTGAACAGGGTGGCGCCGGCCAGCGCGATCAGGGCCGAGGAGGACAGCGCCGCCCCGGTCGGGCGCAGCACGATCAGCACGCCGATGAAGCCGATCAGCACCGCCGCCCAGCGCCGCGGCCCGACCTTCTCGCCGAGCAGCGGCACCGACAGCGCGGTGACGATCAGCGGCGAGGCCATGTAGAAGGTCATGACGTCGGCCAGCGGCAGGCCGCGCACGGCGAGATAGAAGATCGCGACCTCGGCCGCCATCAGGCTGACCCGCAGCAGGTTCATCCAGGGCTGGTCCGGCGTCAGCAGGCCGCGGAAGCCGCGGATCACCCAGGGCAGCAGCAGGATGAAGGCGCCGATGCTGCGGATCAGCAGCACCTGGCCGACCGTGTAGTCGGCGACCAGCCACTTGCCCAGCGCGTCATTGAAGGTGAACAGCGACATGCCGAGGAAGAACAGCAGGATGCCGGGCCCGTGCCCGCCCTCCGCCCGACCATCCAGCTTCTGGGCGCCGATCGCCGCCATTCCCGCGTTTCCCCCGTTCCGTTCGCCCCTCTCTGCCCGAGGAAATTGTCGGACGGAAGCGGTAAGGGCACGGGCCGGGCATGCAAGGGCGTCGGGGGCTGGTCCCACAAGTTGGGTTCGCTTGCCGGCGAACCCGACCTACGCGGTCACGTCAGGCCTTGCGTTCGACCACGAAGCGGGCGACGGCGCGCAGCGCCTCGGCCCGGTCGCCGAACACGTCGAGATGGCGGCAGGCCTGGTCGGCCAGCATCCGGGCCTGGGATTCGGCGCGCTCGAGGCCGAGGATCGAGACGAAGGTCGCCTTGCCCGCCGCCTGATCCTTGCCCGGGGTCTTGCCGATCTCCTCGGCCCGGCCGCGGACGTCGAGCAGGTCGTCGGCGATCTGGAAGGCCAGGCCCATGTCATGGGCATAGGCCTGCAGCGCGCCGCGCCGCGAATCCTCGATCTTGCCGAGGATCGCCCCGGCCTCGCAGGAGAACTCGAACAGCGCGCCGGTCTTCAGCCGCTGCAGCCGGGTGATGGCGCCGATCTCGGTCAGCGGCGCCTGCTCCGCCTGCATGTCGAGCGCCTGGCCGCCGACCATGCCGGCGGCGCCGGCCGCGCGGGCCAGGGCGGCGACCAGCGCGATGCGGACCTTCGGGTCGGCATGGGTCTCGGCGCCGGCCAGCACCTCGAAGGCCTGGGTCAGCAGCGCGTCGCCGGCCAGGATCGCGGTGGCCTCGTCATAGGCCTTGTGCGTCGTCGGCTTGCCTCGGCGCAGGTCGTCATTGTCCATCGCCGGCAGGTCGTCATGGACCAGCGAGTAACAATGGATCATCTCGACCGCCGCGCCGACGCGCAGGGCGCAGCTTTCGGCGACGCCGAACAGCCGCGCGGACGACACCACCAGGAACGGGCGCAGCCGCTTGCCGCCGCCCAGCGAGGCGTAGCGGATGGCGTCGGCCAGCGGCGGTTCGCCCGCCTGGGGCTTGGGCAGCAGGCGGTCCAGGACGCGCTCGAGCTGCGCGCCCGTCTCGGCCATGGCTTTGCTCAGATCAATCGACAAGACACGGCCTCAATCGAAAGTCGTGGGTTTGGCGGTGACGGTGCCGTCGGCGGCGCGCGAGATCATCTCGACCCGCGCCTGCGCCTCGCGCAGCTTCGCCTCGCAATGAGCGCGAAGCAAGGCACCGCGCTCATAGGCCGATATGTTGTCATCGAGCTTGCCCTGCCCCGCCTCGAGCTGGCGGACGATCGTCTCCAGCTCGGCGAGGGCGTCCTCGAAGCTCAGGGCGGCGATGTCGGCGGGAATGGGTCGGTCGGCCATGGGCTGTCCGTTCATATTCGGGCGGCGACAATAGGCGCGGCGGAGGAAAGTGGCAACGGGGCCTCAGCCGTTGCCGGCCAGCACCCGGCCGGCGAGGTAGAGCGAGCCGCAGATCAGCACCCGGCCGGGCGGGTCGCCGGGCCGGGCCGCGGCGGCGACCGCGGCTTCGAGGTCATCGGCCGCGGCGACATCGGTCAGCCCGACGGCGCGGGCGTGATCGGCCACGGCTTCGGCCGGCAGGCTGGCGTCCTCGCCCGGGATCCGCACGGCGCGGATCGACCGGACGAAGGGCGCCAGGGGCCGCAGGAACTCCTGCGGCTGCTTGCTCTCCAGCATGCCGCAGACCAGGTGCAGCGGCCGCGGGTCGAGCCCGCCGAGCCATTGCCCCAGCACCTCGCCGGCGCTGTCGTTGTGGCCGCCGTCGAGCCACAGCTCCCAGCCCGGCGGCAGCAGGGCGGCCAGCGGGCCGCGGGTCAGGCGCTGCAGCCGCGCCGGCCATTCGACCGAGGCGAGGCCGCGGCGCACCGCCTCCTCCGGGATGTCGAAGCCGGCGAGAAGGTCGCGCAGCCGGATCGCGGTGGCGGCGTTGGCGAACTGATGGTCGCCGGGCAGCGCCGGGCGGGAATAGGAGCGCTCTCCTTCGGCCGTGCGAAGAAGGAAGCCGGCCGCCGCGGGAGTCACCGACCAGTCACGGCCGGCGAGGTGCAGCGGCGCCCCGGCCGATTCGATCTCCCGGGTCAGGACGGCCAGCGCCGCGGCGTTCTGCTGCGGCGCCACCACCATCGGCACGCCGGGCTTGGCGATGGCCGCCTTCTCCGCCGCGATCGCCTCAATCGTGTCGCCGAGGAACTGCATGTGGTCCATGGAGATGCGGGTGACCGCGGTCGCGGCCGGGCGCGGCACCACATTGGTGCTGTCGTAGCGCCCGCCGAGGCCGACCTCGAGCAGAACCGCGTCGGCCGGGACCTCGGCGAAGGCCAAGAAGGCCGCGGCGGTCGTCGCCTCGAAGAAGGTCACCGGCTGGCCGGCATTGGCGGTCTCGACCCGCTCCAGCAGGTCGACCAGTGCCGCGCTGTCGATCAACGACCCGGCGAGGCGGATGCGCTCGTGGAACCGCACCAGATGCGGCGAGGTGTAGACATGGACGCGATAGCCCGCCTGCTCCAGGAAGGCGCGCAGGAAAGCGGTGGTCGACCCCTTGCCGTTGGTGCCGCCGACATGGACGACCGGCGGCAGGCGTAGCTGCGGGTCGCCCAGCGCCGCCAGCAGCCTTTCGGTGCGGCCGAGCGACAGGTCGATCCGCTTCGGATGCAGATGGGTCAGCCGGTCGAGCGCGGCCTCGACCTGCGCCAAGCGGGCCGCGGCCGCGCTTGCCTCAGGCACGATAGGCGGGCTCGCCCTCGATCACGGCCGCAGCGGCGAGGTCGGCCGGGTCGACCTCGATGTCGGCCGGGACCGGATGCAGCCCACCCGTCAGGTGGCCGAGGGTGCGGATCAGCGTCTCCCGCAGCTCCTTGCGCGTCACCACCACGTCGACCATGCCGTGGTCGAGCAGGTATTCGGCGCGCTGGAAGCCCTCCGGCAGCGTCTCGCGGATCGTCTCCTCGATCACCCGGGCGCCGGCGAAGCCGATCTGCGAGCCGCGCTCGGCGATGTGGATGTCGCCGACCATGGCGAAGGAGGCGGTGACGCCGCCCGTGGTCGGGTCGGTCAGCACCACGATATAGGGCAGGCCGGCTTCCTTGACCTGCTCGACCGCGATGATCGAGCGCGGCATCTGCATCAGCGACAGGATGCCTTCCTGCATGCGGGCGCCGCCCGAAGCCGGCACCACGACCAGCGGCGCATGCTGCATCACCGCCAGCTTGGCGGCAGCGACCAGCCCCTCGCCCACCGCCATGCCCATCGACCCGCCCATGAAGCTGAAGTCGAAGGCGGCGACCACGGTGTCGTGGCCGCCCATCTTGCCATGGGCGACGACGAGGGCGTCGCCGGCGCCGGTCTTGGCCTGCGCCTTCTTCAGCCGGTCGGTGTAGCGCTCGGTGTCGCGGAACTTGAGCGGGTCGACGGCCGGCTTCGGCAGCTCGATGGTCTCGTACTTGCCGTCGTCGAACAGCATGGCCAGCCGCTTGGTCGGCGACAGGCGCATGTGGTGGCCGCAATGCTGGCAGACGTAGAGATTCGCCTCCAGGTCGCGATGGAACAGCATCGCCTCGCAGTTCCCGCACTTCGTCCACAGATTGTCCGGCGTCTCCGGCCGGGACGAGGAGACGAGAGCCCGGATCTTCGGGCGGATGTAGTTGGTCAGCCAGTTCATGGCGCGGTTTTCCGCCTTTCGGCCCGGCGCGTCAAGATGAGGGGCGCCGGCTATGCCGCGGCCGCCCGGATGCCGCCGGTCAGATGGCCGAGGGTGCGGATCAGCGTGTCGCGCAATTCCTTGCGCGCGACCACGACATCGACCATGCCATGGTCCAGTAGGTATTCGGCGCGCCGGAAGCCTTCCGGCATGGTTTCGCGGATCGTTCCCTCGACCACGCGGCCACCGGCGAAGGCAATCTCGGCGCCGCATTCGGCGACATGCACGTCGCCGACCATGGCGAAGGAGGCGGTGACGCCACCGAAGGTCGGGTCGGTCAGCACCACGATATAGGGCATACCAGCGTCCTTCACCTGCTCGACCGCGATGATCGAGCGCGGCATCTGCATCAGCGACAGGATGCCTTCCTGCATCCGGGCGCCGCCCGAGGCCGACACCACGACCAAGGGCGCGTGCTGCGCCACCGCCAGCCTGGCGGCGGCGACCAGCCCCTCGCCCACCGCCATGCCCATGGTGCCGGCGATGAAGCTGAAATCGAAGGCGGCGACCACGGTGTCGCGATCGCCTAACTTGCCGTGGGCGACGACAATGGCGTCGTTGCGGCCGGTCTTGGCCTGGTCGTCCCTCAGCCGATCGGTGTAACGCTTGGTGTCGCGGAACTTGAGCGGATCGACCACCGGCTTCGGCAGCTCGATCGTCTCGTATTTGCCGTCGTCGAACAGCATGGCCAACCGCTTCGGCGGATCCAGCCGCATATGATGGCCGCAATGCTGGCAGACACGGAAGTTGGCCTCCAGGTCGCGATGGAACAGCATCGCCTCGCAACTCGGGCACTTCGTCCACAGATTGTCCGGCGTCTCCGGCCGGGACGAGGAAACGAGCGCACGGAGTTTCGGCCGAATGTAGTTGGTCAGCCAGTTCATGGCGCGGTTCTCCGCCTTTCGGCCGGGCGCGTCAAGATGAGGGCGCGTCTTGAGGGTAAGGAGATATCGCCTTATATGTAAGGCTGCAAAGCCTTACAGGGCCTTTACTAATGATGACACTCCTCACCGTCACAGCGAAGGGTCAAGTGACCCTCCGCAAGGAGCTGCTCCAGCATCTCGGCGTGGCGCCAGGGGACAAGATCGCCGTCGACCTGCTGCCGGATGGCCGGGCGGAGGTCCGGTCGGCAAAGGCATCGGGCACCATCGATGATTTCTTCGGCTGCCTAGCCGGGCCCGGGACGCCCAAGCTGTCGATCGAGGAAATCGGTGAAATCGCCGCTGCAGGATGGGCCGGCGAAAAGTGAAGATCATCGCCGACACCAACCTGCTGGCCCGAGCCGCTGTGCAGGACGATCCGGAGCAGGCCGCGCTGGCGGAAGCGACACTCCGCGACGCCGACAGCATCGCCATCACCCTGCCGACATTGTGCGAATTCGTCTGGGTATTGATGCGCGGCTACAAGAAGACACCGAGCCAGACCGCCGCGGCGATGCGCCGGTTGCTGAGCAGCGCCACCGTGGCGGCCGACAGGCCGGCCGCCGATGTGGGCCTTACCATCCTCGAGGCCGGCGGCGATTTCGCCGATGGCGTTATCGCCTTCGAGGGCCGCCGCCTGGGCGGCGAGGTGTTCGTGACCTTCGACCGCAAGGCGGCATCGCTGATCGAAGAGACCGGCACGAAGACGCAGCTTCTGTCCAGGACCTGACCTGCCGCCACCGACGGCAAGCAGCGCTCACCGTGCCCCGCGGACACCCTCGGCCAGGCGGCGCACCAGGGCCAGCGGCGACTCGACCGTAGCGGCGGTCGGGCGGCCATCGGCGTGCAGCGAGTGGCGGATCTCCTCGACGATGGCGGAGCCGACCACCGCGGCGTCGGCGATGCGGGCGATGGCGGCCGCCGCCTCCGGCGTGCGGATGCCGAAGCCCACGGCCACCGGCAGGTCGGTATGGCGCCGCAGCCGGTCGACCGCCGGCTGCACCGCCGCCGCATTGGCCGCGGCCGCGCCGGTGATGCCGGTGACCGAGACGTAATAGATGAAGCCCGAGGTGTTCCGCAGCACGGCCGGCAGCCGGGCGTCGTCGGTGGTCGGCGTCGCCAGGCGGATGAAGTCGATCCCCGCCGCCAGCGCCGGCAGGCACAGCTCGGCATCCTCCTCCGGCGGCAGGTCGACCACGATCAGCCCGTCCACCCCGGCCGCCTTGGCGTCGGCCAGGAAGCGCTCGACGCCGTAGGAATAGACCGGGTTGTAGTAGCCCATCAGCACCACCGGCGTGGCCTGGTCGCCGGCGCGGAAGCGGCGCACCAGGTCAAGCGTCTTGGCCAGCGTCATGCCGGCGGCCAGCGCCCGCAGGCCGGCTGCCTGGATCGCCGGGCCGTCGGCCATCGGATCGGTGAAGGGCATGCCGATCTCGATCAGGTCGGCGCCGGCCTGGGGCAGGCCTTCGAGGATCTTGAAGCTCGTCTCCGGATCCGGATCGCCGGCGGTGACGAAGGCGACCAGGGCGGCCCGATCTCTAGCCTTCAGCTCGGCGAAGCGTGCGGTGATGCGGGTCATCAGATCTGCACTCCGAGCGCGTCGGCCACCGTGAAGATGTCCTTGTCGCCGCGGCCGCTGAGGCACATGACGAGCAGGTTGTCCTGGGGCAGGTCGGGCGCGATCTTCATCACATGCGCCAGGGCATGGGCCGATTCGAGCGCCGGGATGATGCCTTCGAGCCGGGCGCAGAGCTGGAACGCCTCCAGCGCCTCCGTGTCGGTGACGGAGACGTATTTCACCCGGCCGACATCGTGCAGCCAGGCATGCTCCGGCCCGATGCCGGGATAGTCGAGGCCGGCGGAGATCGAATGCGCCTCCTCGATCTGGCCGTCGGCGGTCTGCAGGAGATAGGTGCGGTTGCCGTGCAGCACGCCGGGGCGGCCGCCGGTCAGCGACGCCGCATGCTGGCCGCTGTCGAGGCCGTGGCCCGCCGCCTCGACGCCGTGGATCGCGATCTCGGGCATGTCGAGGAAGGGGTGGAACAGGCCGAGGGCGTTGGATCCGCCGCCGATCGCCGCCACCAGGGTGTCCGGCATGCGGCCTTCGGCCTGCATGATCTGGTCGCGCGTCTCGTTGCCGATCACCGACTGGAAGTCGCGCACCAGCAGGGGGTAGGGATGCGGGCCGGCGACCGTGCCGATGATGTAGAAGGTGTCCTCGACATTGGTGACCCAGTCGCGCAGGGCCTCGTTCATCGCGTCCTTCAGCGTCCGGCTGCCGGAGACGACGGGCACCACCTCGGCGCCCAAGAGCTTCATCCGGAACACATTCGGCTTCTGCCGCTCGATATCGACCTCGCCCATGTAGATGGTGCAGGGCAGGCCGAACAGGGCGCAGACCGTGGCGGTGGCGACGCCGTGCTGGCCGGCGCCGGTCTCGGCGATGATCCGGGTCTTGCCCATGCGCCGGGCCAGCAGCACCTGGCCCATGCAGTTGTTGATCTTGTGCGCGCCGGTGTGGTTCAGCTCCTCGCGCTTGAAGTAGACGCGGGCGCCGCCGAGCTGCTCGGTGATCCGCTCGGCGAAATAGAGCGGGCTGGGCCGGCCGACGTAATGCGTCAGGTAATAGCGCAGTTCGCTGCTGAACTCGGCGTCCTTGCGGGCCGAGGCGTAGGCCTTCTCGACCTCCAGGATCAGCGGCATCAGCGTCTCGGCGACGAAACGGCCGCCATAGAGGCCGAAGCGGCCGTTCTCGTCCGGGCCCGTGCGGAAGCTGTTCGGACGGGGCTGGAAGGGTGCGGTCTCGGTCACGCGGGGCGGCTCCCGGCACAAATCGTGGCATCAATGGGGCGGAGGGAGCCGTGACCTTAGCGGCGACCGCGGCGCGCGCCAAACATTTGTGGCGAATGCCCGAGGCGCGCGCATCGCAGACCCGCATGGAGTGCAGGGCGGGCGGTCAGACCTTGGCGTCGGCCAGGGCCCGGACCGCGGCGAGGAAGCGCTGCACCCGCTCCGGGGTCTTGTGGCCCGGGCGCTCCTCGATGCTGGAGGAGACGTCGACCACGGTGGCGCCGGTGCGGGCCACCGCCTCGGCGACATTGGCCTCGGTCAGGCCGCCGGCCAGCATCCAGGGTTTCGACCAGGTCCGGCCGGACAGGATCGACCAGTCGAAGGCCAGGCCGTTGCCGCCCGGCAGGGCCGTGACGCCCGGGGGCGGCTTGGCGTCGAACAGCAGCCGGTCGGCCACCGCCTCATAGGCCGGGATCGCGGCCAGGTCGTCGACGGTCGCGATCTTGACCGCCTTCATCACCGGCATGGCCCAGCGGCCGCGGATCTCGGCCACCCGCTCCGGCGTCTCGGCGCCGTGCAGCTGGATCATGTCGAGCGGCACCCGGCCGAGCACGGAGGCGAGCTCGTCCTCCGTCGGGTCGACGAACAGGCCGACGCTGCGCAGCCCCGTCGGCACCTGGCGCGCCAGCTCGGCGCCCAGATCCGGCGCCACCGACCGCGGGCTGGGCGGGTAGAAGTTCAAGCCGACCCAGCGGGCCCCATGCTTCGCCGCAGCCTCGAGCACCTCGGGGGTGCGGATGCCGCAGATCTTGGCTTCGACGGTCATGACTCAGGAGTCTGGGGTGCCGCGGCCTCGGCATCAAGCGCGAGGCCGAGCTGGGCCGCTATGTCGCGCGCCGCGGCGGCGGGGTCGGCGGCGCCGGTGATCGGGCGGCCGATGACGAGATGGGTGGCGCCCGCCTCCATCGCCTCCTTCGGCGTCATCACCCGCTTCTGGTCGCCGGCGGCCGCGCCGGGCGGGCGGATGCCGGGCACCATCAGCACGGTCGAGGGCTTCAGGATGCGGCGCAGCCGGGCGATCTCGGTCGGGGCGCAGACGATGCCATCGAGGCCGCTCGATTCGGCCAGCCGGGCCAGACGCTCGACCTGGCCTGCGACCTCCATCCCCTGCCCCACCGCCTCGAGATCGGCGACGTCGAGGCTGGTCAGCACGGTGACGCCCAGCAGCTTCGGCCGCGGCACGCCCAGCTTGTCCGCCTCGCTCGCAGCCGCCTCGGCCGCCGCCTGCATCATCGCCCGGCCGCCGGCGGCGTGGAGGGTGATGTAGGTCGGGGACAGCGGCACCACCGAGCGGATCGCGCCGGCCACGGTGTTCGGGATGTCGTGCAGCTTGATGTCGAGGAACAGCGGCACGCCGGTGGGCCGGGCCGCCCGCACCCCTTCCGGCCCCGCCGCCATGAAGAATTCGAGGCCGAGCTTGATGCCGCCGACGGCGTTTGCGACCAGGCCGGTGAGCCGCTTCGCCTCGTCCAGCGTCGGCGCGTCGATGGCGCAGAAAACCGGATTCGTGGTCATGCTCGATCTCCCTCCGCCGGCAGGTGGCCGGCCGCCCAGGACGTCAACTCGTCGGCGGCGCGCCGGCCGAGCACGCCGTCGGCCACTGCCCGGCCGATCAGCGCCCCGAACTTGAAGCCGTGGCCCGAGCAGGGGCTGACCAGCCAGGCCCGGCCGCGCCGCTCCAGCACGAAGCGGCTGTCCGCGGTGAAGATATAGCGGCAGGGGCGGGCTTCGAGAATGCGATACTCGTCAAGGCTGCGCAGCACCGGCCGATAGCGCTCGCGGAAGGCCTCCGCCTCCCCCGCCGCGACGGCCGGGTCGGCCTCGGGGTCGGCCCGGCGCTTCCAGGCGCCGACGCCGATCTTCAGCCGGGTGCCGCCGACCGGCGGGATCGCCCAATGGTCGTCGGGGAAGCCGCAATCGATGATGCCCGGCGCCGCGGCCCAGGCGGCGGCGACTTCGGCCGGCGGATCGAGATAGACCACGAGCTGGCGGTAGGGCGTGAGCCGCCCGGCCAGGTCCGGGAACAGCCCGCCGACCCAGGCGCCGGCCGTGACCACGACCGAATCGGCCTGCAGGGTCTCGCCCGAGGCCAGGGTGCCCGAGGCCAAGGTGACGGTGCCGGCCTCGGCATCGACCGCCCGGACCGGCGCGTCCGGCCGCAGCGTCACGCCGGCGGCGCGGCACAGATCGACCAGGGTCGCGACGATGCGGTCGGCGAACAGCACGCCGCCCTCGGGCATGAACAGGCCCCAGCGGATGCCGTCCGGGATCAGGAACGGGAAGCGGCGTGCCAGCTCGTCCGGCGGCAGCAGCTCATAGGCGGCGCCGAGCGCGTCGAGCGGGGCGCGGCAGCCATCGGCCCAGTCGCCCTCGGCCCGGCTGAAGGCGATCGAGCCGCAATTCTCGTAGTGGCGCACGCCGGCGGCGGCCCAGACCTCGTCCCAGGCGGCATAGGCGTCGAGCGCCATGCGGGTGTAGCCGGGCCGGCCAGGATAGAGGGCGCGGATCAGCCGGTGGCTGTCCCAGGAAGCCGCCGACGGGTTCGGGATCGGCCCGCGCTCCAGCAGCGTGACGGCCTCTCCGGCCCGGGCCAGGTGCCAGGCGGCGGCCAGCCCCATCACCCCGGCGCCGACGACGATGCTGGTCATGCTGTCTTCCCGATCAGGATTCGATCTGGTCGTCGGCCCGCGGCGGATTGCCGATGCCGGCCTTCTCCAGAACGGCTTTGGCCCGGCCGGGCGCGACACGGGCGGCCCGCGCGGCGAAGTAGCGTTCCGCCTCCGCCTGGGCACCGACTCGGGAGGCCACGGCCACCGCGATGAACTGGTTCAGGCTGACGCCGGCCTCCGCTGCCTGGGCCGCTGCCTTGTCCTTCAGATCGTCCGGCAATCGCAGGGGAAAGACGCTCATGTCCTGATCCTCTTGAGAACCGTCCCAGGCCGCTCGACGGCGATGCCGATCATCTGCGACGCCGCCTCATTCAAGCACACTCGCACCCCACACTGTCATGCCCGGGCTTGACCCGGGCATCCATGGAATGTCGATGCCGCTCCGGGGGGCCCCTGGATTGCCGGGTCAAGCCCGGCAATGACAGAAAGGGGAAGCGCGTGCGTGATCCGCTTTGCTAAGCCCCCTGCCCTTCCAGCGTCGCGACCGCCAGGCGGGCGGCGGCGAGGTCCTCGAGGGCGGTGCCGACCGATTTGAACAGGGTGATCTCGTCCGGCGAGCCACGGCCCGCCGCGGTGCCGCGGGTCAGGTCGTGCAGGTCGGCCAGGATCGCGTCCGCGCCGATCACCCCGGCCTGGATCGGCTGCAGCAGGTCGCCGGCCTCGGCCAGCGCGCCGGCGCGGGTGTCGACGAAGATCCGCGCCCGGCGCACCGCCTCGTCGTCGCTCTCGCGCATCGCGGGCAGATAGGCGCCGGCGAGGTCGAGATGGGCGCCCGGCTGCAGCCAGGCGCCGCGCACGATCGGCTGGCGCGACTGGGTGGCGCAGGAGACCAGGTCGGCCGCGCGCACCGCCGCCTCGAGGTCGGCGACGGCACGGACCGGCAGGCCCTCCGCCGCCAGTGTCTTCGCGAGCTCCGCCGACTGCTCCGGCCGGCGTGTCCAGATCGCGATGTCGGTGAGCGGCCGCACCGCGGCATGGGCGCGGATGAAATGCGGCGCCAAAGCCCCGGCGCCGACCATCACCATGCGCGACGCGTCCGGCCGGGCCAGATAGTCGGCGGCCAGCGCCGAGGCCGCGGCGGTGCGGCGGTTGGTCAGCGTCGGCCCGTCCATGATCGCCCGTGGCACGCCGGTGGCGCCGTCGAGCAGCAGGTAGGAGCCGACGATGAAGGGCAGGTCCTTCGCCGGGTTGCCCGGCATCAGCGACACCAGCTTGATGCCGATCGCCTGCTCACGCTCCCAGGCCGGCATGATCAGCAGGGTGGCGTCGCCGGCCGCGGTCGGCATGGTGTGGTGGTGGCGCAACGGTGCCTCCACCTCGCGACGGAAGGCCTGGCGCAGCGCCTCGATCAGGGCGCGTGTGTCGATCGCCCGGTCCAGGGCGGCAGCGTCGATGGCGAGCATGATGATGTCTTCAGCGCTGGCCGGCGGCAGGCAGGGCCGGGCGGGCCGGATCGCCGTTGCGGTTGGCGGTGGCCGGGATGCCGGGGCGCTGCCGCGCCTTCAGCCCCTCCAGATCCTTCTGGGTCGCGGCCAGCCGGGTCTCCAGCCGGCGCATGCGCAGGCCGGTGGCAAAGCGGCCGAACCAGAGGACGAGGCCGCCGATCACGACGCCGAACAGCAGCGGCAGCAGCGCCACCAGATAGACCGGCGCGTCGATCCGGAACGGCAGCGGCCAGAGGCCGAGCGTCACCGCCTCCCGGTTGCTGATCGCGAAGGACAGCAGCAGCAGGGCGAAGGGGATGGTGACGATCCAGGCGATGTACCGCACGGGCTATCCCTCGTGGTGGGCCGGGCCCGGCGTCGCCGGCCCGTCAGTCATCGGTGTTCAGCCGCTCGCGCAGCTGCTTGCCGGTCTTGAAGAACGGCACCAGCTTCTCCGACACGTCGACCGCCACGCCGGTGCGCGGGTTGCGCCCGGTGCGGGCGTCGCGGCGCTTCACCGAGAAGGCGCCGAAGCCGCGCAGCTCGACCCGCTGGCCTTCCGCCAGCGCCGCGGTGATCCGGTCGAAGATGGTGGTGACGATGCGCTCGACGTCACGCTGGTAGAGATGCGGATTGCGCTCGGCAAGCCGCATGATCAGTTCGGACTTGGTCATGTCTCCCGAATCCCTGTCCGCCGCCTTTTTGTCGACACGGGTCACAGCCGCATCGCCTCGCTTGAGTTGACGGCAGCCGGATGGTGCCAGCACGGCCGCGCGAAAGCAAGGGCAAGTGCTTCTGGACAAAGGGATTTCCGCCCCGAGGATCACTCCGCCGGGCGCATCTCCGGGGCCGTGCCGCGACGGCCGCGGACCACCAGCAGGGTCGCGACCAGGCCGCACAGCGCCGCGAAGGACACCCACAGCCCGGGCATCGCCGAATTGCCGGTGGCGTGGATCAGCCAGGTGCAGATCGCCGGGGTGAAGCCGCCGAAGGTCGCGGTGGCCAGGCTGTAGGCCAGCGAGAAGCCGCTGGTGCGCACATCCTCCGGCATGATCTCGGTCAGGAACGGGATCATCGCGCCGTTGTAGCTGCCGTAAAGGAAGGACAGCCACAGCTCGACCTCCAGCAGCCGGCCGAAGGACGGGGCGTCGACCAGCCACAGCATCGCCGGATAGGCGGTGACCAGCATCAGCACGGTGCAGGCAACCAGAATGGGCGTGCGGCCGACGCGGTCGGACAGGGCGCCGGAGAGTGGCAGCCAGATCAGGTTGGTGATGCCGATGCACAGCGTCACCACCAGGCTGTCGATGCCGGCCAGGTGCAGCGCCTGGTTGCCGAAGGTCGGGGTATAGGCGGTGATCAGGTAGAAGCTGACCGTGGTCATCGTCACCAGCATCATGCCGAGCAGGACGATGGCCCAGTTGTCGGCCAGCGAGCGCAGGATCTGCGACACGGTCGGGCGGCGGTGCGCCCGGGCCTGGAAGGCCTCGGTCTCCTGCAGCGAGCGGCGCAGCAGGAAGATCAGCGGCACGATCAGGCAGCCGACCAGCAGCGGCACCCGCCAGCCCCACAGGGCGACCTGGTCCGGCGGCAGCAGCGCGCTGAGCAGCACGCCGAGGAGGGCGGCGACGATCACGGCCACCTGCTGGCTGCCCGACTGCCATGCGGTATAGAGGCCCTTGTTTCCCGGCGTCGCGATCTCGGCCAGATAGACCGAGACGCCGCCGAGCTCGACCCCGGCCGAGAAGCCCTGCAGCAGCCGGCCGAGCAGGACCAGGACGGGCGCCAGCAGGCCCAGGGTCTCGTAGCCCGGCAGCAGACCGATGGTCAGGGTGCCGACCGCCATCAGCCCGAGCGTCAAGAGAAGGCCGGCGCGCCGCCCGTGCCGGTCGATATAGGCGCCGAGCACCAGGGCGCCGAGCGGCCGCATCAGGAACCCGGCTCCGAAGGTGCCGAGCGACAGCATCAGCGAAGCGAACTCGTTCCCGGTCGGGAAGAAGACCTTGGCGATGTACGCGGCGTAGTAGCCGTAGACCATGAAGTCGTACATCTCCAGGAAGTTGCCGCTGGAGACGCGGAGGACGGCCATCGCCTTCGATCGGGAGGTCGCGGCTGCGCTCATGATGGGGCCTTTCGGAATCGGAACCGGCGCTTTCTTTCCCCCCGATCCCGTCCCTCGGCTTCTGAAGGCCGGTTGTCAATGGCCGGATTGGTCGAAGCTGAGCCCAAAAAGGAAAAGGCCCGCCTCCTTGCGGAGGCGGGCCCGGCCGAGGCCGTGAGGCCCAGGCTTACTTCTCTTCGGTCGTATTCTCGCGCGCCTTGCGCAGGGCAGCGCCGAGGATGTCACCCAGCGAGGCGCCCGAGTCGGACGAGCCGTACTCGGCCATCGCCTGCTTCTCCTCCTCGACCTCCTTGGCCTTGATGGAGAGCGAGACCTTGCGGGCGGCGCGGTCGACCTGCATCACCTTGGCGTCGACCTTGTCGCCGACGGAGAAGCGGTCCGGCCGCTGCTCCGACCGGTCGCGCGACAGGTCGGACTTGCGGATGAAGCCGATCAGCCCGTCGCCGACCGAGACCTCGACACCGCCGTCGTTCACTTCCGTGACCGTGCCGGTGACGACCTCACCCTTGCGCAGGCCGCCGGTGGTGGCCGCCTTCTCGAAGGTGTCCTCGGTGAGCTGCTTCATGCCGAGGCTGATGCGCTCCTTCTCGACGTCGACGTCGAGGACCTTGACCTTGACCTGGTCGCCCTTCTTGAACTCCTGGATCGCCTCTTCGCCCGGACGGTCCCAGGCGATGTCGGAGAGGTGAACCATGCCGTCGATCTCGCCCGGCAGGCCGACGAACAGACCGAATTCGGTGATGTTCTTGACCTCGCCCTCGAGCTCGGTGCCGGCCGGGTACTTCTCGGCGAACACCTCCCACGGGTTCGGCAGGCACTGCTTCAGCCCGAGGCTGATGCGGCGCTTCACCGGATCGACGTCGAGCACCATCACCTCGACCTCCTGGGAGGTGGAGACGATCTTGCCCGGGTGGACGTTCTTCTTGGTCCAGCTCATCTCCGAGACATGGACCAGGCCTTCGATGCCCGGCTCCAGCTCGACGAAGGCGCCGTAGTCGGTGATGTTGGTCACGCGGCCGCGGAAGCGGGCACCCGCCGGGTACTTGGCGACCACGCCCTCCCACGGATCGGCCTCGAGCTGCTTCATGCCGAGGCTGATGCGCTGGGTCTCCGGGTTGAAGCGGACGACCTGGACCTTGACGGCCTGGCCGATCTGCAGCGCCTCGGACGGGTGGTTGATGCGGCGCCACGCGATGTCGGTGACGTGCAGCAGGCCGTCCACGCCGCCCAGATCGACGAAGGCGCCGTAGTCGGTGATGTTCTTGACCACGCCCTCGAGGACCTGGCCTTCCTTGAGGTTGGCGACCAGCTCGGAGCGGGCCTCGGCGCGGCTCTCCTCGAGCACGGCGCGGCGCGACACCACGATGTTGCCGCGCGAGCGGTCCATCTTGAGGATCTGGAACGGCTGCGGCGTGCCCATCAGCGGGCTGATGTCGCGCACCGGCCGGATGTCGACCTGGCTGCCCGGCAGGAAGGCGACGGCGCCGTTCAGGTCGACGGTGAAGCCGCCCTTGACCTTGCCGAAGATCACGCCGGTGACGCGCAGCTGATCGGTGAACGACTTCTCGAGCGCGGTCCAGGCCTCTTCACGCTTGGCCTTCTCGCGGGACAGCACGGCCTCGCCGTTCTTGTCCTCCATGCGCTCGATGAACACCTCGACGGTGTCCCCCGGGACGAGCTCGACCTGCTGGCCCGGAACGGCGAATTCCTTGAGCGCCACGCGCCCCTCGGACTTCAGCCCCACATCGATCAGCACCATGTCGTTGTCGACCGAGATCACCCGGCCCTTGACGACGGTACCCTCGAAGCTCTCGGACTGGCCGAGCGACTCCTCGAGAAGGGCGGCGAAGCTTTCCCTCTCGGTCGATTTGACGGCGGCGGAACTAGTAGCCATGAAAACTCCCGTTAGAGACAAACCGGTCGCCGCGCCGGCGGGTCGTCCCGCCTGGGAGAGCGCGATGTCCGGGTCGGGCCCGATGCCCGAATCTCCATCATTCGATCGACGACGGCCCGAGGGTCAGACGGCGTCGCGCGGGGGGCCGATCCGGCGGGACACATAAGCCAGAGCCTGATCGAACACCTGGTCCGCCGTCAGCTGGCTCGTATCCAACAGAAAAGCGTCGCTCGCCGGGACCAATGGGGCCACGGCGCGGCGACGGTCGCGCTCGTCTCTCTGTCTCAGGTCGTCGAGGACCTCCTTGTATATAGACTGGTGGCCGCGGTCCCGCAACTCCTTCCACCGGCGCGCGGCGCGGGTCTCCAGCGTGGCGGTGACGAAGATCTTGGCCGGGGCGTCCGGGCAGATCACCGTGCCGATGTCGCGGCCGTCGAGGACCGCCCCCGGCGGATGCGCGGCGAAACGGCGCTGGAAGTCGAGCAGCGCGGTGCGCACCCCGGGGATGGCGGAGACCCGGCTGGCCGCCTGGGCCGCGGCGTCGCCGCGCAGATCGGGGTCCCCGAGCGTCGCCGGGTCCAGCGCCAGCACCGCGGCGAGGCCGGCGATCGGATCGTCCGGGCTGCCGCCGGCGCGCAGCACGGCGACGCCGACGGCGCGGTACAGCAGGCCGGTGTCGAGATGATCGAAGCCGTAGGCGGCAGCCAGGCGGCGGGCCAGCGTGCCCTTCCCCGAGGCGGCGGTGCCGTCGATGGCGATGACGGTCATGCCGCCGGCTTCCAGGCGCCGGACGGGCGCGAGATCACGAGTTGCAAGGCGACCTTCCCCATCACCGGCCCCGGGTTGCGTCCCGGGGCGAGAGCTGCCGAACCCGCGGGCTGATAGCATGGCAGGGACGGCGGTGGAACGGCGAGCCGCGATCATCGCGGCGTTTTGTTTTTGACAGCCGGCATTCCGCGTGGCAGATGGCGCCCTCTATCCCGACATGACCCGAGGAGGCTCGGCGTGGCGAAGCCTGAATGGGGCGCCAAGCGCATCTGCCACAATTGCGGGGCCCGCTACTACGATCTGCAGCGTGACCCGATCATCTGCCCGAAATGCGGCACCGAGTACGACCCGGAGGCCTTCCTGAAGTCGCGCCGGTCGCGCTCGACCATCATCGACGAGCCGGTCGAGAAGGTGCGCGCCGTCAAGAACGACAGCGACGCGTTGCTCGAGGACGAGACCGAGGAGGAAGAGGCCGTCGAGGACGAGGCGGCCGAAGAGGTCGAGGTGATCGACGAGGGCGACCTCGACGAGACCTTGGTCGAGGAGGACGAGGACGTCCCCGTCAAGGAGAAGGCGCCGGCCGACGAGTTCGACGCCGAGGAGGATCTCGGCGAGGACGAGGACGTTCTGATCGAGGACGCCGACGACCTCGCGGAAGAGGATGTCGACGTCGAAATCGAGGATGACGGCGAGGAGCGGAACCGCTGATCGCGGGGCCAGAAAAAATCCCGCAAAAAACCTCTTGCATAGGCGGGGCGGTTGAATAATATCCGCCCCCGCCGACGCCACCCGGAAAACACGCCGGACGCGTCGCCCAGAGTTTCGGGGCCATAGCTCAGCTGGGAGAGCGCTACAATGGCATTGTAGAGGTCAGGAGTTCGATCCTCCTTGGCTCCACCAAGACAGGGCCCAGCCGGCAACGGCTGGGCCCTTTCTGTTCGGGCCCTCACCGCCGGTTGATGTGGTGGTCGATCAGTTGCCGCAGCACCGCCGCGTCGCGGGCGCGGATGGCGGCGACCATGGCGTGGTGCTCCTGCGCGCTCAGGCGCAAGCCCGCCAGGGTGAACCAGCGGCCGGTGGTGCCGGACTGGCCGCGCTCGCGCATGTCGTGGATCAGCGCCGCCAGCACCGGGTTGCCGGCGATGTCGTAGAGCCGGCGGTGGAAGGCGTAGTTCAGCTCGGTCCGGGTCGGCGGGTCGGCGGTCTCGATCGCCTGCTCGAAGCGCGCGGCGATGTCGCCGAGCTCCGCCAGGTCGGCCGCGGTCGCCCGCGCCACCACCGGCTCCGCCGCGCCGGTCTCCAGGATCGTCCGCACCGCCTTCAGATGCAGCAGTTCCTCCGGGTCCGGGGCCGCCACCCGGAAGCCGCTGTTGACCTTGTGCTCGACCAGCCGGCGGTTCTTCAGCTCGACCAGCGCCTGCCGCACCTCGAAGCGGTTGGCCTCGTAGCGCTCCTGCAGGTCGATCTGCTTCAGCCACTCCCCGGCCCGGTAGACGCCGTAGAGGATGTCGTCCCGGATCGCCTCGACCAGCGTCTCGACCCGCCCCCGGTCCATGCCCTGCCGCTTCATCTTCTTCGGTGTCTCGTTCTGCGCCTGCTTGCGGCCCTTGTAGCATGCCGGGTTGTCGTCCGCGATTTTGACGTCTATCGTCACGGAAAAATTGGCGCCAATTTTGGAGAATGCCAGATGGCCGATGGCGGCGTGCCGAAGGCGGATCTCGAAACCGGGCGTGCGGCGGGTCCCGGAGCGGCAGTGCGGCCTGCGCCGGCCGGTCCGCGTCGGACAGGCACCACGCCCCTGCTCTCCTGCCGGGCCGATCCGCGCTTCGGCTACAGCCTGTTCGTCCCGCCCCGTCTGCGCGGGACCGACCGGGTGCCGCTGCTGGTGTCGGTGCATGGCAGCCTGCGGGGCGTGGAGTCGAGCCGCGACGCCTTTGCCGACTTCGCCCGCTGGCACGGCGCCGTGGTGCTGGCGCCGCTGTTCCCGGCCGACCCGCTCGGCGACGGCAACGAGGACGGCTACAAATACATGGTCGAGGGCGACATCCGGTACGACCGGCTGCTGCTGACCATGGTGGCGGAGGCCGAGGCGCGCACCGGCCTGGGCTTCGACCGCTTCTGCCTGGCGGGCTTCTCCGGTGGCGCCCATTTCGCCCACCGCTTCCTGTATCTGCATCCGGAGCGGCTGCGCGCCGTGTCGATCGGCGCGCCGGGATCGGTCACGCTGATCGACCCGAAGCGCGACTGGTGGGTCGGCACGCGCGACATGGAGCGGCTGTTTGGCCGCGCCCCGGATCTGGAGACGATGCGCCGGGTGCCGGTGCATCTGGCGATCGGCGACAGCGACCTGGAGACGGCGTCGATCACCCACCGCCCCGGCAGCCGGCACTGGATGGAGGACGCCAACCGCGCCGGGGCCAACCGCATCGCCCGGCTGACCAGCCTGCGCCGCAACCTGCAGGCCCATGGCCTGGCGGTGCGGCACGACATCATCCCCGGCGCCGCCCATGATTTCGCGGCGGTGGCGGAGCGGGCGCGCGACTTCTTCCACGACGTGCTCGGCCCCGGCCGGGCACCCACTTTCGGCTCATAACCACAAACAGGGGGCAGAATGAACCGGCTCATGCTTCTGGCCACGGCGGCGGCGCTTGCGGCCCTCCCCGCGGCAGCCGAGACGCCGCCACGCGGCGGCACCATCAGCACCGTGCTGTCGGCCGACATCCGCAGCACCAATCCCGGCGTCGACCGCGACGGCGCCACCGACATCGTGCACCAGCACATCGTCGAGGGGCTGGTCGGGTTCCGCGAGGACCTGGAGGTCGGGCCGATGCTGGCCGATCGCTGGGACGTGTCGCCGGACGGCAGGACCTACACCTTCCACCTGCGCCGCGGGGTGAGGTTCCAGAACGGCGCCACCATGACCTCGGCCGAGGTGAAATGGTCCTGGGACCGGCTGATGGACCCGGCCACGAAATGGCGCTGCCGCGACGTCTACACCGGCGACAACGGGCTGAAGGTCGAGAGCGTGACGGCGCCGGACCCGGACACCGTGGTCTATGTCCTGGACCGGCCGAGCGCCGGGTTCCTGTACAACCTGGCGCGGATGGATTGCGGCGGCACGCCGGTGCTGCATCCGTCCTCGGTCAAGCCGGACGGCAGCTGGGACAAGCCGGTCGGCACCGGCCCCTTCATCCTGTCCGACTGGCGGCCCGGGCAGTACATCGAGCTGACCCGGTTCGACGGCTACACCCCGCGCGACGACGCGATGAGCGGCTATGTCGGCCGCAAGGAGGTGTTCGTCGACAAGGTCCGCTTCAACGTCATGCCGGATTCGGCGGCGAAACTGACGGCGCTGCAGGCCGGCGCGCTGGACACCGCGCCCTTGGAATCGCAGGACCGGATCCAGCTGCGGGAGAATCCGGCCTTCGCGGTGCAGTCCAGCATCACCCCGGGCTGGGAGGCGCTGATCCTGCACTCCGAGGATCCGATCCTGCAGGACAGGCGGGTGCGGCAGGCGATCGTGATGGCGCTGGACCGCGCCGCCATCGCCGAGGCCGTCACCTTCGGCGGCTCCAAATTCCAGGCGACGCCGGTGCCGGAGTTCAGCCCCTACCACTCCCAGGCCCAGACCGACGCCCTGCCCTACGACCCGGAGCGGGCCAAGGCCCTGCTGGCCGAGGCCGGCTACAAGGGCCAGCGCATCGTCATGACCGCGAACAAGCGCTATGCCGAGATGTATGATTGCGGCGTGCTGATGCAGGACATGCTGCGCAGCGTCGGGCTGAACATCGAGCTCGAGGTGCTGGAATGGACCGCCCAGCTGGACGCGTACCAGACCGGCAAGTTCCAGACCCAGTCCTTCTCCTACTCGCCGCGGCTAGACCCGCTGGGCCAGTGGGAGCGGATCATCGGGCCGCAGCCGCGCAAGATCTGGAAGGACCCGCGCGCCATCGACCTGCTGGCCCAGGCCAACGCCACCACCGACCGGGCGCAGATGCAATCGGTGCTGGACCGGATCGGCCGGCTGTTCACCGAGGAGGTGCCGGCCGCCAGCCTGTATCTGCACGCCTCGGACTACGCCGTGGCCAAGCGAATCGAAGGCTTCAAGGTCTGGCCGGCCGACGCGCCGCGCTACTGGAACGTCCGGGTGGTCAAATGACCGTGATCCGCGCCGCCTGCATCCAGCTGAATGTCGGCCCCGAGGTCGGCCCCAACCTCGCCGCCGCCGGCCCCTTGATCCGCGACGCCGCCGCCCGCGGCGCGACGCTGATCACCCTGCCGGAGGTGGCGGATGCGATCATCGAGGACCCGGCGCTGCTGCGCGAGCGGGCGCAGCCGGAGGAGCGTCACGAGGCGCTGGCCGGCTACCGCGCCCTGGCGCGGGAGACCGGGACGGCGCTGCTGCTCGGCTCCGCCGTGGTGCGCACGGACGGGCCGCGCTTCGCCAACCGCTCCTACCTGCTCGGCCCCGATGGGGCGATCCTGGCCCGCTATGACAAGATCCACCTCTACGACGCCGATTTGCCGGACGGCGAGGTGCATCGCGAGAGCGCGCAGTTCGCGCCCGGCGGCACCGCGGTGGTGGCGCGGCTGCCGGGCGGCGGCCGGCTAGGGCTGACCATCTGCTACGACCTGCGCTTCCCGCAGCTGCACCGGGCCCTGGCCAAGGCGGGGGCCGAGATCCTGGCGGTGCCCGCCGCCTTCGCCTGCGCCACCGGCGCCGCGCATTGGGAGGTGCTGCTGCGGGCCCGGGCGATCGAGACCGGCTGCTTCGTCCTGGCCCCGGCCCAGACCGGCACGCATCACCTGGGCCGCCGCACCTGGGGCCATTCGCTGATCGTATCGCCCTGGGGCGAGGTGCTGGCCGATGCCGGGACCGAGGTTGGGGCGATCCTGGCCGATCTCGACCTCGATCGCGTCCGCGCCGCCCGCGCGGCCCTGCCGACGCTGACGCACGACCGGCCATTCGAGGTGGTGGAGGCCTGAACGCGCCCTCGCCGTAGATGGCCGGTTACAGGCTCGCCTTCAGGTCGGCCAGCGGGAGCATCAGCGTCATCGGATCGAGCGGCGACGGCTCGAAGCCGATCCGCTCGTAGAACGCCCTGGCCTCGGCCGACAACGCATGCACGATCATGCCGCGAATCCCGATGATGTCGGCCGCCTGGATGACACGCAGGCCAGCGTCCTTCACCAGCGCGCGGCCGAGGCCCCCGCCCTGACGGGACCGGTCCACCGCGAGCCGGCCGAGGACGACCACCGGGATCGGGTCCGGCATGTTGCGGCGGAAGCTGCCGGGCGCGGCGTCGATAGCGATCGCGCTCGATGCCAGGGCGTAGTAGGCCAGCACGCGACGACCGTCACAGGCGACGAAAGTGCGGGACGCGCCGGTCGTCTGGTTCTTGAGGGCCCGGCGCTTCAGCCAGTTGTCCAGGCTCTCGACGCCCGACCCGAACGCTTCGACATCATGATCCGGTGCCAGCGGCTCGGGCGCCGAGATCGTCATGCCTTGTCCCAGGGAGCCTTGGTCTGCATCGTCCGGCGCAGCCGCTCATTGGGCTGGGGCGGCATGTCCAGCCGGGCCAGGAACGCGGCATAGGCTTCGGGGCTGGCCAAAATGATGGTCTGGTCGAGCAGCGCCTCTTCAGCGGCTGCACGCGCGGCGTCCAGCACGAAGTCCGTGCGGTTCTTCCCCCGCGCCTTCGCCGCGCGGTCGATCAGGCTGCGTTCCTCGGGCTTGATGCGGATGTTCAGCGTTTCACGCTTGCTGGACGCGGCGCGCGGCGTGGGCATGGCTCGGCCTCCTACGGGTCCAGCCATCATAGCACGACCGTAGTGTCGACGTCATTACGCCACGGACTTCGCCCTACCCCGCCGCCCGGCGCGTTTCCTCGATCACGACGCGGCCGGGCTTGCCCAGGGCCTTGGCGACGGCGTCGAGCCGGCGGTCGACGGCGAGGCCGGTCAGCGCCTCCTCGTCGGCCGGCAGGGTCAGCACCACCGATTCGCCCGAGACCGTGAGGCTGGTGCGCTCGAGCAGCGAGGTGGCACCGCCGGTCAGGGTGTGGGCCAGGCGCAGGGCCTGGCCGAGCAGCAGCACCCGGCTGCGCATCCCCTCGGTCAGCAGCTCCAGCACCGGACCGGTCAGCGCGTCGCCGAGGCTGCCGCCGTAACGGACATAGACTGCGGCCGCCAGGAACACGCGCTCGGCATGGTCGAGCCCGGCGACCGGCATGCGCAGCACCCGGAGCCAGGCGTGCTCGGCGCGATAGTCGGGATGCTCGAACCAGCCGATGTCGGAGAGCAGGCTGGCCGCCTGGCGCAGCCGCGCGTCGTCCGCCGTCTCCTCCGGGAACACCGACCGGGTCCATTCCGCCACCACCTCGGCATGGCCGAAGCGGTCGAGCCGGTGCGCCAGCTCGGCGGCGGCGAAGATCAGCGGGTCGCGCGCCTGGTCCTCCGGCGGCAGCAGGTCGTAGAGATGGCCCTCGCGCAGGCCGAGGGCGGAGAACACCACCCGCGCCGGCTTCAGCGTCTTCAGCACGCCTTCCAGCACCAGCGCCGCCATCGGCAGCATCTCGACCCGGCGGCGGGAGATCGAGGCGCCGGACAGGGCCCCCTTGCTCTGCTTCGCCACCAGCCCGACGAAATCGGCCAACGCCCCGGTCGGCACCGTGTACTGGTGGATGATGTGCAGCGGGTGGTTCACCCGCTCCATGTAAAGCTTGGCGATGGCACGCCAGGCGCCGCCGACCGGGTAGAAGCTGCGGCCGGCATAGGCGGGCAGCCAGTCCTGCTGGCCCAGCGTGTCGAGCACGACGCTGCGCGCCTCCTTGCGCGCGCCGGTCTCGTCCATCAGCCGGAACGGGCCGAGCGGCAGGGTCACCTGCTCGTCGATCTCGCCGCGGTCGAGGCCGACCAGCTCGAGCGAGCCGCCGCCGAGATCGCCCATCACGCCGTCGACGTCGCGGATGCCGGAGAGGACGCCGAGCGCGGACAGCCGCGCCTCCTCCACCCCGCTGATCACAGTGACCGGCAGGCCGCAGCGGCGCTCGACCTCGGCGACGAAATCGGCGCCGTCCTCGGCCTCGCGCACCGCCGCGGTGGCCAGCACGTCGACCCGGTCGACGCCCATGCCTTCGAGCAGGCGGGTGAAGCGGGAGAGATTGTCGAGCGCCTGGACCACGCCCTCCGGCGACAGGCGGCCGGCCTGGCCGAGGCCGCGGCCGAGGCCGCACATCACCTTCTCGTTGAACACCGGAACGGGCGACCGGGTCACCCGGTCATAGACGACGAGGCGGATCGAGTTCGAGCCGATGTCGATGACGCCCACCCGCCCCGGCCGGGACGGCACGATCGGTCCGATACGGAACACCGAGCCTCTGATCCTTATTCCGCGGGCTTGACCAGGCGGCGCGGGGCCCGTTTCGCATCCTTCAGCGCGCTGCCCCGGCCGGACAGGCTGGGGTTGGTCATGAAGTACATGTGTGCGCTGAAGGCATCCTCCGGCGCGTCGAGCCGATGATAGCGGCCATCGGGGTCGAGCATCCAGGTGTTCGATTCATCCTTCAGATTCGCCAGCATGATCTGCTCCATCACCTGCTGGCGGACCGTCGCGTTCTCGAGCGGCACCAGGCTCTCGATCCGGCCGTCGAGATTGCGCGGCATCCAATCGGCCGAGGACAGGAACACCTTGGCCTGGCGGGACGGCAGCTTCTGGCCGTTGGCGACGCACAGGATGCGGGCGTGCTCGAGGAAGCGGCCGACGATCGAATGCACCCGGATGTTCTCCGACAGGCCGGGCACGCCGGGACGCAGGCAGCAGATGCCGCGGATCACCAGGTCGATCTCCACCCCGGCCTGCGAGGCCTGGTAGAGCTTGTCGATGATGCTGGCGTCGACCAGGGCGTTCAGCTTGACCCAGATCTGGGCGGGCTTGCCGGCCCTGGCGTTGTCGATCTCGGCCTCGATCAGCTCCATGATCCGGCTGCGCAGGAACAGGGGCGCGATCGACAGCTTGTCCAGCTTCGCCGGCTTGGCGTAGCCGGTCATGTAGTTGAACACCGCCGCGGCGTCGCGGCCGAGGGCCGGGTCGCAGGTGAAGAAGCTGAGATCGGTGTAGATCTTGGCGGTGATCGGGTGGTAGTTGCCGGTCCCGAAATGGGTGTAGGTGCGCAGGCCGCCCTGCTCGCGCCGCACCACCATCGAGACCTTGGCGTGGGTTTTCAGATGGATGATGCCGTAGACCACCTGGGCGCCCGCCCGTTCCAGGTCGCGGGCCCAGCGGATGTTGGCCTCCTCGTCGAAACGGGCCTTCAGCTCGACCATCGCGGTGACCGACTTGCCAGCCTCCGCCGCCTCGACCAGGGCCTGGACGATCGGCGAGTCCTTCGAGGTGCGGTACAGGGTCTGCTTGATCGCCACGACGTCGGGGTCGCGCGCCGCCTGGCGCAGGAACTGCACGACGATGTCGAAGCTCTCATAGGGGTGGTGGACGACGATGTCCTTGGCCCGGATCGAGGCGAAGCTGTCGCCGCCGAAATCCCGCACCCGCTCCGGGAACCGGGCGTTGTAGGGCGAGAACAAGAGCTCCGGCCGCTCGTCGACGATCAGCTTCCTGGTGTCGCTGAGGCCGAGCAGCCGGTCCATGGCGAAGACGTCGTCCTCCTTCACCTTCAGCTTCTCGCAGACGAAGCGGCGCAGCGAATCCGGCACGTCGGCGGAGACGGCAAGGCGGATGACGATGCCCTTGCGCCGGCGCTTCAGCGCGCTTTCGAAGGTCTTGACCAGGTCCTCGGCTTCCTCGTCGATCTCCATCTCGCTGTCGCGGATCACCCGGAACACGCCGCTGGCGACCGGCGTGTAGCCGGGGAAGAGGCGGTCGAGGAACAGCTTGACCACGTCCTCGATCAGCACGAAGCGGATCGGCGACCCCGGCAGGCGGGTGAAGCGGTCGAGCTGCGGCGGCAGCGGTACGATCGCGTCCATCTCGTCCTGCGTCTCTTCCCCGCTGTTGACCAGGGTCAACGCCAGGCACAGGCCGAGATTGGGGATGAAGGGGAAGGGATGCGCCGGATCGATGGCGAGCGGCGTCAGCACCGGGAACATCTCGTTGAGGAAGCGCTCCTCGAGCCAGGCCTTCTCCGGCCTGGTCAGCTCGTCCTGCCCGACCACGGCGATGCCGGCGGCGCGCAGCTCCTCGCTCAGCGCCCGCCAGCAATGCTGCTGGTCGCGCATCAGCTCCTGCACCCGGATGCTGATCTCGCCGAGCTGCTGCGCCGGGCTGAGCCCGTCCTGGCTCGGCGAGACGACGCCGAGCGCGACCTGCGCCTTCAGCCCGGCGACGCGGACCATGTAGAACTCGTCCAGGTTGGAGGCCGAGATCGACAGGAAGCGCAGCCGCTCCAGGAGCGGGTAGCGGGTGTTGTAGGCCTCCTCCAGGACGCGCTGGTTGAAGGCCAGCCAGGACAGCTCCCGGTTGATGAAGCGGTCGGGCGAATCCGCGGGGATCGCGGGCAGGGCGGGAGCGCGGACGGCCTCCGGCGCCTCGGCGGACACGGCCTCGGCGGTGCTCTGCAACATGCTCACGGGTCGCCTCCGAACCTTCATCGATCGCAACAAAACTGTAATATCAAGCCCTTACCAGGCCGATCTCAGCGCCACTATACACAAGCCCGGACCGGAAGCGCCACGTCAGTAGCGCTGGGGCACGTAGAGCTCGGCCGGCAAGGTGCGACGCTCGTAGTTCGGGTCGAACATCCGCTCCGGCAGCGTGATCTCCTCATGCGGCACATCCCCGTAAGGCACCATCGAGAGCAGGTGCGAGATGCAGTTCAGGCGCGCTCGCTTCTTGTCGTTGCCTTCCACGATATGCCAGGGCGCCTCGGGGATGCTGGTGCGCTCGAACATGGCCTCCTTGGCCTTGGTGTACTGCTCCCAGCGCACCCGGGACTGCAGGTCCATGGGCGAGAGTTTCCACTGCTTGATCGGGTCGTGGATGCGCATGAGGAAGCGCAGCTGCTGCTCCTCGTCGGTGATGGAGAACCAGTACTTCACAAGGATGATGCCGGAGCGCACCAGCATGCGCTCGAACTCCGGCACGTCGCGGAAGAAATCCTCCACCTGGCCTTCGTTGGCGAAGCCCATGACGCGCTCGACGCCGGCGCGGTTGTACCAGCTGCGGTCGAACAGCACGATCTCGCCCGCAGCCGGCAGGTGCGGCACGTAGCGCTGGAAGTACCACTGGGTCTTCTCGCGGTCGGAGGGGGCGGGCAGAGCCACCACCCGGCAGGTGCGCGGATTGACGCGCTGGGTGATGCGCTTGATGGCGCCGCCCTTGCCGGCGCTGTCGCGGCCCTCGAACAGGACCACCATCTTGAGGCCCTTGTGGTGCACCCAGTCCTGCAGCTTCACGAGCTCGCCCTGAAGGCGCAGCAGCTCGTTGAAATAGGTGTGCCGGTCGAGGGTGTTCTTCTGGCGCCTCTCGAGCAGAGCGCGCAGCTCCGGCGGGACGCGGGCGTCGTCGAGCGCCTGCTCGAGCTCCTCGTCCATGTCGTCCTCGAGTTCGATCTCGAGCCAGCTGCGGGTCTCGGTGTCTTTCAGTTCAGCCATGTGCCTGCCTCCTGCTGCCGCCCACCCGTGTACCCGGAAGCTACTGCAGTTTGGTGACAGTGGTCGCCGGCCGGGCTCCCCGCCCCTCCCTCCGGACGCTTCGCCTCAGCGCCTCCCGCCGAAGATCGAGCCGAGGATGCCGCGGACCACGGCGCGGCCGATGGTGCCGCCGAGCGTGCTGGCGCCCGAGCCGCCGACGCTGCGACCGAGGCTGCGGCCGAGCTGGGTGCCGACCGAGCTGCCGGCGTTGCGGATCACGTCGCGGAAGATGCTCTCGGCCATGCTGGGGCTTTCCTTGACCTGGCCCTTGGCCTCGGCCTTCGCCTGGGTCTTGGCCTCCGCGGCGGCCGCCACCTCCTGCTGCGCGTCGGCCGCCTTGGCGCTCAGCTTCTCATAGGCGGAGTCGCGGTCGACCGCGGTGGCGTATTTCGTGCCCATCCCCCCGGCCGCGATCGCCGCCTGGCGCTCGGCGTCGGTGATCGGGCCGAGGCGGGAGACCGGCGGGCAGACCAGCGCCCGCTCGACCACCTCGGGAATGCCCTTGGGGTCGAGAAAGGAGACCAGCGCCTCGCCCACCGCCAGCTCCTGCAGGGCGCGGGCGACGTCGAGCCCGGCCTCGGTGCGGAAGGTGTCGGCGCTGGCCTTCAGCGCCTTCTGGTCGCGCGGGGTGAACGCGCGCAGCGCGTGCTGCGCCCGGTTGCCGAGCTGGGCCAGCACCTTGTCCGGCACGTCGATCGGGTTCTGGGTGACGAAATAGACGCCGACGCCCTTGGAACGGATCAGCCGCACCACCTGCTCGACCTTCTCGACCAGCGCCTTGGGCGCATCGTCGAACAGCAGATGCGCCTCGTCGAAGAAGAACACCAGCTTCGGCTTGTCCGGGTCGCCGACCTCGGGCAGGCGCTCGAACAGCTCGGACAAGAGCCAGAGCAGGAAGGTGGCGTAGAGCCGCGGCGCCTGGATCAGCGTCTCCGCCGCCAGCACGTTGATCACGCCGCGCCCGTCCGAACCGGTGCGGATCAGATCGAGCAGGTCCAGCGCCGGCTCGCCGAAGAAGGCCTCCGCCCCCTGCTGCTCCAGCACCAGCAGCTGGCGCTGGATGCTGCCGACCGAGGCCTTGGAGACGTTGCCGTAGACGCCGGTGAACTTCGACGCGTTCTCGGCCATATGGGCCAGCAGCGCCTGCAGGTCCTTGAGGTCGAGCAGCAGCAGCCCTTCCTCGTCCGCCGCCTTGAAGGCGATGTTGAGCACGCCCTCCTGCGTGTCGTTGAGCTGCAGCAGGCGGGACAGCAGGAGCGGCCCCATCTCCGCCACCGTGGCGCGGACCGGCGTGCCCTGCTTGCCGTAGAGGTCCCAGAACACGGTCGGGAAGCCCTGGTATGTGAGCTCGCCGAGGCCGAGCGCCTTGGCGCGCTCCTCGATCTTGGGGTTGGCCGCGCCGGGCTGGCTGATGCCGGCGATATCGCCCTTCACATCGGCGACGAAGACCGGCACGCCGGCCTGGCTGAAGCCTTCGGCCAGAACCTTCAGCGACACCGTCTTGCCGGTGCCGGTGGCGCCGGCGATCAGCCCGTGGCGGTTGCCGAGGCCGAGCAGCAGCCGGTGCTCGCGCTGGCCCTTGGCGAAATAGAGTCCGTCGGTCATGTCCGTCTCCTCGGCCCGCAGCCCGGCATAACGGGCGCATCGCCGCATGGTGCCTCGCGCCTGGACGCGGCGCCAGATGTTGCGCGAGGGTAGGCCCGCGAGGAGGCGCGATGAAGACCCTGATCCTGCTGCGGCACGCGAAATCCGACTGGGCCGATCCGACCCTGGCCGACCACGACCGGCCGCTGGCGGCGCGCGGCCGCGACGCCGCGCCCCGGATGGGCGCCTGGCTGAAGGCGCACGGACCGATGCCGGACCTAGTGCTGTGCTCGACCGCCGCCCGTGCCCGGCAGACGCTGGCGCTGGCGCTCGAAGCGCTGGGCGCCGCCCCCGAGACCCGCTTCGACCGCGGCCTGTACCTGGCCGGCGGCGCCGGGGTGCTGGCCCGGCTGCGCCGGACGCCGGATGAGGCGGCGACGGTGCTTCTGGTCGGCCACAACCCGGATCTGGAACAGCTGGCGCGCCGGCTGGCGACCACGGGCGACGCGGCGGCACGGACCCGGCTGGCGGAGAAATATCCGACTGCCGGCCTGGCGGTAATCGAGCTGCCGGTCGAGCGCTGGGCCGAGACCGGCCCGGGCGGGCGGCTGGTGGCGTTCGAGACACCGAAGACGATGAAGAGCTGATCGCCTCAATTTCGCCCAAATCAGGGACAGGCGATCGAAAGACCCGAAATAACAATCGGACTTCTCAACCGTTCCAACCTTTCAAATTATTCATCATATCTGAACTCTCCGGCGATCTGACACCCACACGGAGACGCGCTATCCTTTGAATGAACTTATCGTAAGATGACAGATACTGACGACGGGACGAAATCTCAGAGGCGTGGAAACGACACCGCGTCCCCATCGGGCGCGGACGTCAGCAGAGGATGTTCGCCATGTCGCGTCTCTCCGCCCGCCTGCTCAAGACCGGTGCGGCCCTGATCGCAGCCTCCACCCTGGCCGGCTGCGTCGTCTATCCCGCCTATCCGCACCCGGTCTACTACCACCACTACTACTACCACCCGTACTATCACGGCTGGTGAGCCGGCCTCCTACTCGACCACGAAGACCGGATCGCCGATCACCGCCGGGTCCGGGGTCACGCCCAGGCCCGGCGCGGTGCCGGCGGCCATCCGGCCGTGCCTGCGGCGCGGCGCGTCGGGTGCGGTCGAGACGGTGACGTAGGAGTTGAAGTCGGTCGCCGAGAACAGGAGCTCCGGCGGGGTCGAATGGGCGAGATGGGCGATCGCCGCCGTGGCGACGTCGCCGCCCCAGGTGTCCTCGATGGTCATGGCGATGCCGAGGGCGGCGCAGAGGTCGCGGATCTGCCTCGCCCGGGTCAGGCCGCCAACCTTGGAGATCTTCAGGTTGATCACGTCCATGGCGCCGTCCGCCACGCCGCGCAGCACCGCCGGCAGCCCGTCGATCACCTCGTCCAGCACGAAGGGCCGGGCGGTGCGGCGGCGGATCGTCAGGCACTCCTCGTAGCTGCGGCAGGGCTGCTCGATGTACACGTCGACATCGCGCACGGCGTCGACCACCCGCGCCGCCTGGTGCATCAGCCAGCCGGTGTTGGCGTCCGCGATCAGCACGTCGCCCGGCCGCAGCTTCGCGGCCACGGCGTGGATGCGGGCGATGTCGGTGTCCGGGTCGCCGCCGACCTTGAGCTGGAACTTGGCGTAGCCCTGGGCGCGGTATTCCGCGACCCGCGCGGCCATGGCTTCCTGGCTCTCCTGGCTGATGGCGCGGTAGAGGGCGAAATCGTCGCCATAGCGGCCGCCCAGCAGGTCGCAGACCGGCAGGCCGGCGGCCTTGCCGAGGATGTCCCAGCAGGCGATGTCGATCGCCGACTTGACATAGGGATGGCCGCGCATCGACCGGTCGAGATGGCGGTCGAGCACGCCGAGCTGCCGCGGGTCGAGCCCGATCAGCCCCGGCGCCAGCTCGCGCAGCCCGGCGCGGGCGCCGGCGGCATAGGCCGGGAGGTAGGCAGGGCCGAGCGGGCAGACCTCGCCCCAGCCGGTCAGGCCGGCATCGGTGTCGATCCGCACCAGGGTGCTGTCGAACACGGCGACGGCGTTGCCGCCGGACCATCTGTAGCTGCCCTCGTGCAGCGGCAGGTCGACCTGATGGACGGCGATCCGGGTGATGCGCATGGGGCCCTCGGAGCAGTGGCGCGGAACCTTCGCGCGCCCTGCCCCGGGCTGTCAAACCGCCGGGGACCGGCCGGTGCGGACCGCGCCGGCCGGCCGCACGGGCTCAGGCAGGCTTCTTGAACCGGGCGGCCTCGCCCGAGCCGCCGGTGGCGTTGCCGGCGCTGTAGGAATGGGCGCCGGCGCCCGCTAGCTTGCCGCCATCCACGATCAGGTATTCCTCGCGGATCGGCCGGCCCTCGAACCAGCACTCCAGGATCTCGCGCACGCCGGCGGCGTAGCGGGCCTGGGCCGACAGCGACGTGCCGGAGATGTGCGGCGTCATGCCGTGATGCGGCATGGTCCGCCAGGGATGGTCGGCCGGAGCCGGCTGCGGGAACCAGACGTCGCCGGCATAGCCGGCCAGTTGGCCGCTCTCCAGCGCCGCGGCGACGGCATCGCGGTTGCAGATCTTGCCGCGCGCGGTGTTCACCAGATAGGCGCCGCGCTTCATCTTGGCGATCATCGCGGCGTCGAACAGGTTCTCGGTCTCCGGGTGCAGCGGCGCGTTGATGGTGACCACGTCGCAGACCTTGACCATGTCCTCCGCCGTCGGGTGCCAGTCCAGCTTCAGCTCCTGCTCCACCGCCTCCGGCAGGCGGTGCCGGTCGGTGAAGTGCAGATGCACGTCGAAGGGCTTCAGCCGACGCAGCACGGCGAGGCCGATCCGGCCGGCGCCCACCGTGCCGACATGCATGCCCTCGATGTCGTAGGACCGGGCCGCGCAGTCGGCGATGTTCCAGCCGCCTTTCACCACCCATTGGTAGGAGGGGATGTAGTTGCGCACCAGCCCGAGGATCATCATCACCACGTGCTCGGCCACGCTGATCGAGTTGCAGTAGGTGACCTCGGCCACGGTGAGGCAGCGGTCGATCGCCGCCTGCAGGTCGACATGGTCGGAGCCGATGCCGGCGGTCAGGGCCAGCTTCAGCTTGGGCGCCCTGGCGATGCGCTCCGCCGTCAAATAGGCCGGCCAGAAGGGCTGCGAGATCACCACGTCGGCGTCCGGCAGCTCCTGGTCCAGCCGGGAATCGGCGCCGTCCTTGTCGGAGGTGACGACCAGGGTGTGGCCGAGGGATTCGAGCCAGCGCCGCAGGCCGAGCTCGCCCGAGACGCTGCCCAGCAGCGTGCCGGGGACGAAATCGATCGCCTTCGGCGTCGGCAGGGTCTGGCCGCCGGGATAGCGCTCGAGCTTCGGCAGGTCGTCGCGGGCGTAGGAGGTCGGGGTGCCCGTCACCGGGTCGTCGTAGAGAACGCAAACGATCTTGGCCATTCCAGTCTCCTCCCTTGGAGAAGAGCCGGTCCGATCCGCCGCCGCGGCGGGATCGCCGGGCGGTCCGGCGGGATGGCGAAGGGCTGAGCCCGTCTGGTCTCGCGGAACTCTGGGGGCCGGGCCCGGATCGGACCGTGACACCGCGGCCACGATGCGACAGGCGAGGCGCCATGTTCAAATCGATACTTCCGATCGAATGATCGACGTTGTTTATCAATCGTGAGCATTCGACGGGCTCAGGACCGCAGTGAGGCGGGCCGCGGACGAAGCCGCCCGGCGGCCGTGCCGCTCAGCGGATGCCCGCGAGATAGCCCAGCAGCGCATCCGCGTCGTCGAACACGGCGTCGAGCGGCATCGCCAGCATCGGGTTCAGCTTGGCGCCGAGGAAGGCGGCGCGGGAATCGGTGTGCAGCCCGACCAGCCGGCGCCCGGGTTTGGCCAGCTGGCGGTGGGCATAGGCCATGCCGAGCTCCAGCGCCGCGCCCTCGTCCGGCACCCGGCCGTCGAGCACGAACAGCAGCACGTCGCAGGCGAAGACCTGGTCGCGGTCGATCTCGAAGATCGCCCGGCGCCGCTGCTCCGGCGGCATCGACGCCCAGGGCTCGCGGCTGCTCTCCACCCCGTCGCGCTGCGGCAGGAAGACGGTGAAGCCCAACGCCTCGATCCGCTCCGCCAGCACGGCGTTGAATACCTGCTCAGCGGCCGAAAACAGCGGCCCGGCGAAGTACAGGCGCGGCATCAGCCGCGGCCGATCACGTCCAGCGCCGCCCGATGCAGGTCCGGAGTGGCGGCGGCCAGGACCTCGCCCGAGGAGTCGAGCCCGAGCGGCCGGCCCTGCCAGTCGGTGATGACGCCGCCGGCCCCCTCGATCACCGGCACCAGGGCCATGTAGTCGTAGGGCTGCAGGCCGCGCTCCATCACCAGGTCGATGCAGCCCAGCGCGACCAGGGCATAGCCGTAGCAGTCGAGGCCGTAGCGCCGGTGCTTCACCGCCCCGGCCAGCCGCGCGAAGGCCTCGAGGGAGTCGCCCGAGAACACCTCCGGCGAGGTGGTGGTGAGGATGGCGTTGCCGAGGCCGCCGCAGTCGCGGGTTCGGCAGGGCTTGCCGTCGGCCAGCGACGGCTGGCCGGCATGGCCGACGAAGCGCTCGCCCAGCGCCGGCATCTCGATCACGCCGACCCGCGGCTGCCCCTTCTCGACCAGGGCGATCAGCGAGCCGAACAGGGGCACGCCGGCGATGAAGGCGCGGGTGCCGTCGATCGGGTCCAGCACCCAGACCAGGTCGCGGTCGAGGCCCTCGCGGCCATGCTCCTCGCCGAGGATGCCGTGATCGGGGTAGCGGCCGTTGATCATCTGCCGCATCAGCTGCTCGACCGAGCGGTCGGCCATGGTCACCGGTGAGTCGTCGGCCTTGTCCTCGACCGCGAGCCCGGTGCGGAACCAGCGCATCGCCGCCGGGCGGGCGGCATCGGCGAGGCTTTCGGCGAAGGCGACGAAGGGATCGGCGGTCATGGCGCGGACTCGGGGCTTCGGGCGGAGGCCGCAGCCTCGCCGGAAACGCAGGCGGGGGCAAGCCTACGCGCGAAGGGCGGCAGCCAGAGCCGCGATCTCCTCCGCCCCCTTGGTCGCCGGCGCGGCCTCGACCAAAGTGCGGCCGGACAGCATCGCCGCGGCGAAGCCGGTGCGGTTGCCGATCCGGGCCGGCAGCACCGGGATGCCGAGCCGGCCGATCTCGGCCTCCAGCGCATCGGCGACCCTGGAGCGCGGCGGCACCCGGTTCAGCACGATCCGGGCCGGTACCTTCTCCTCCGCCGCCAGGTCGAGCGTCGGTTGAGTGGCCCAGAGGTCCATCGGGCTGGGCTGGATCGGCACCAGCACCAGCTGCGCCGCCCGCACCGCGATGCGGGCGTCGGAGGCGGCATGCGGCGGGCTGTCGATCAGCACCAGGTCGTGCTTGGCCCGCGCCCGGTCGACCTCGGCCGGCACCCGCCAGCCGGTGATCCTGAGATGGGTGAAACCGGGGTCGTCGCCCCGCGCGTCGACCCAGCGGCTGAGGCTGCCCTGCGGATCGATGTCGACGGTCGCGACCGTGAGGCCGGAACGGACGAAGGCGGCGGCGAGATGCGCGACCAGCGTGGTCTTCCCCGCCCCGCCCTTCTGCTGCGCCACGGTGATCGTCCGACCGGCCATTCGCACCCTCCGTTTCGCGGAAGTGTCGCCCGGCTTTTGCTGCAGCGCAACATGAGATCTCCGGCCGGGAGATGGCGGCCTCCCCCTGAGCGCATTGGCACCCCGGCGGCGGATCGGGCTATTAGAGCGGGCATGGACACCGACCCGATCAAGACCGAGATCGTCGATGACGGCCCGGCGGGCATCGCCCGCGCCGCGGCGCTGCTGCGCGAGGGCCGCCTGGTCGCCTTCCCGACCGAGACGGTCTACGGGCTGGGCGGCGACGCCACCGATGACCGGGCCGTGGCCGCGATCTTCGAGGCCAAGCGACGCCCCAGCTTCAACCCGCTGATCTGCCATCTGGCCGATGCCGAGCAGGCCGAGGATCTGGTGCTGTTCGACGATCGCGCCCGGCGGGTGGCCGAGACGCTGTGGCCGGGACCATTGACGCTGGTGCTGCCGCGGCGCAACGGCTGCCCGGCATCACTCTTGGCCTCCGCCGGGCTGGACAGCCTGGCGATCCGAGTGCCGGCACATCCGGCCGCGCGACGCCTGCTGGCCGCGGTCGGCCGGCCGGTGGCGGCGCCCAGCGCCAATGTCTCCGGCGCTGTCAGCCCGACCACTCCACAACATGTTTTGGACGGGCTGTCCGGCCGGGTGTCGCTGGTGGTGGCCGGCGGGCGCTGCGCCGTCGGGCTGGAATCGACGGTGCTGGACCTGACCGGCGAGCGGCCGGTGCTGCTGCGCCCCGGCGGGGTGACGATCGAGGAGCTGACCGCCCTGCTGGGCCCCATCGCCCTGCCGGAGAAGGATCCAGAGCGGCCGGCCTCGCCCGGCCAACTGGCCAGCCACTACGCCCCGCGGGCGCAGGTGCGGCTGAACGCCAGCGCGATCGGGCCGGACGAGGTGCTGCTGACCTTCGGCCCCGACCTGCGCAGCGGGCCGAAGGTGATGAATCTGAGCGACAAGGGCAACCTGGCCGAGGCGGCGGCCAACCTGTTCGCCATGCTGCGGGCGCTGGACAAGACCGGCGCCGGCACGATCGCCGTGGCGCCGATCCCCGAATCCGGCCTGGGCGCCGCGATCAACGACCGGCTGCGCCGCGCCGCGGCCCCACGCCCCTAGGGAGCGAACGATGATCCATCCGGTTCAGGTCCGGGAGTCGTCCGCTGTCGAATCCCGCCCCACGCCGACGACAAGATACGTCAACCCGTGGAGGACCTCCCGATGGACGCGAAGACTCTGACTCCCGCGGCCGAGCTGGCCCGTGCCAACCCCGTCCGCATTCCCAACGAAAGCGCCGAGTACCGCGCCGCCCGCACCGCGCTGCTGGCCGAGGAAATCGAGCTGCGGCGCCATATCGAACGGGTCGCCGCCCAGCGCCGCGCCCTGCCGCCCGGCGGCGCGGTGACCGGCGACTATCGCTTCGAAGGCGCCGATGGTCCGATCGATCTCGCGGGCCTGTTCGGCGACAAGCAGACGCTGGTGGTCTACAGCTACATGTTCGGGCCGCAGCGCGAGCGCCCCTGCCCGATGTGCACCAACCTGCTGGGGGCCTGGGAAGGCAACGCCGCCGATATCGGCCAGCGCGTCTCGCTGGCCGTGGTCGCGCGCTCGCCCTTCGCGCGGCTGGCCGACTGGAAGCGCGAGCGCGGCTGGCGCGACCTGCGCCTCTACAGCGACCTGAACGGGGCCTATTCGCGCGACTACTTCGGCGTCGCGCCCGACGGATCGGACATCCCGGCGCTGAACGTGTTCATCCGGCGCGACGGCACGATCCGCCATTTCTGGGCCGGCGAGATGACCGGCGCCACCGCCGATCCGGGCCAGGATCCGCGCGGCGCCCCCGACCCGGCGCCGCTGTGGATGGTGCTGGACTGCACGCCGGAGGGCCGGGGCACCGACTGGTATCCGAAGCTGAGCTACGACTGAGAGGAGCGGCCGGGCGCGGTCGTCCCGGCCGCGTCCGCCTCACCAGTGGCCGCGACGCCCCCAGCCGCCGCGATAGTGGCGGTGGTGACGATAGCCGTCATCGTCATCGGCCAGCGCCGCGCCGAGGGCGATGCCGCCGACCGCCAGCAGGCCGGCCGCCAGAGCGGTGTTGGTGTCCTGCTGCTGCCGCTCCGCCTGGGCCTGGTAGGACAGCGGGCCGACGGAGTCGCAGGCATAGGGATCGCCATAGGAGCATTGCTGCGAGGCGTAGTTCAGCTGCATCTCGCTCGGGGTCGGCCCGCAGGCCGCCAGGGCGACCAAGATTCCAACGATACCAACCCGAGAGAGTCGAGACCCCAACGAACCGGCAACCATATTCATCTCCAGCCGACCAAGCCTTCCCCAGTCGGCACGCCGTTTTCCAATTAAGGCAATTCCATGGCAACTTCACGGCGAACCCTGGAATTACCCACAGGGCGGCGGGAAGACTTTCGATGTCCGGCGCCCCTTCCGCCTCAATACACGGGCGACACAGATCATTCCGTCGATCGACTGGGCGGAACCGAAAGGCCGATGCGGCCCGGTATCGCGGGTCCGGCTACAGCGCCCGCCGCGGAGCCAGGCGCAGCCGGACCATCGCCGGGGCCGGCATCGGCTGCGTGCGGGCAGACCGGGTCCGATGGGCCGGGACCGGCCGGGACGCGGCATCGCGGCCGCGCTTCCAGGGCTGGCCATTGAACCAGGCGGCGCCCCTGGCCCAGACCCAGAGCAGGGCGATGCCGCCGAGATTGACCACGAGATGCGGCAGCAGCCCGGCGCCCGTCTGGTCGAGGACGATGCCGCCGACGAAGGACAGGGCCATGCCGAGCAGGAACACCGACAGCGAGTGCCGGCCCATGATCGCCACCGGTTCCGCCCCCCGCGGGGTGATCAGGCCCGGCGCGGCGCGCAGCAGCGACACCACGACATAGGCCAGGGCGAAGAAATGCAGCAGGCGCAGCGGACCGACATCGGTCTTGCGCGCCAGCGGCTCCAGGATGTCGCGCATGCCGGCGAACAGGCCGCCGTCCAGCCGCACCAGCGACAGCGCCAGCGCGGCGCAGAAGACGAGATAGATCACCGCCACGGTGATGCGGCTGCGCGTCGCCTGCGGCACCTCGAACCAGCCGGCGCCGTAGCCGTAGCCGGCGACGAACAGGACCTGCCAGGCGAAGGGGTTGAAGAACCAGCCGCGGCCGGTGGTGGCATCCGCCACCAGGTTCCAGTCGCCCACGATGGCGCCGACATAGAGCACCGCCGAGGTCGCGACCACGAGGGCCGGCGAGAGGCGCGCCAGCAGCACCATGGCCGGGATCGCCGCCAGCAGCAGCATGTAGAGCGGCAGGATGTCGAAATAGTTCGGCACGTAGTGCAGCGACAGCAGGGCGACCAGAGACCCGCCCGGGTCCTGGAAGAACCGGTCGATGCCGAGGCGGGAGATGTAGTTCGGCTCGGCGAACATCCGGTTCGCCACGACGATGACGCCGCAGATGAGGATGAACAGGCCGATATGGGCGCGGTAGAGCTGCCAGACGCGCTGCGCCACCCGGCCGAGCCCGGCCAGGAACCCGGCCCGGCCGAAGCTGCGGCCGAACGCCATCGCCGAGGACAGGCCGGCCAGGAAGATGAAGATCTCCGCCGCGTCGCTCAACCCATACATCCGCGGCGTGAACATTCCTGCAATGTTCCCGGGCATATGGTTGACGAAAATGATGATCAGCGCGAGACCACGGAAGAAATCGATCCGAACGTCCCGCACCGGCGTCTGTGCGGTCATTTCATCTCTCCGACTGCATCGGCCCGACGAGGCAATGCATTTGGGGAACGCTTCATACAGGACGAGGTTCCCTCGAAAACCGAGTCGTGGAACACTGCCGCACGGAGGGGCGGATTGAGCATGTTTCGCCTGTGCATCGCGATCCTGCTGCTGGCCGTCGGGCCGGTCCTGCACCGGCCTGCCCGGGCCCAGGGCATGGCACCGGCCGAGACCGTGATGTTCAAGAGCCTGTCCGGCGAGGTGATCACCGGACGCCTGTTCCTGCCCAAGGCCGCGGGCCCCTTCCCGGCCGTGGTCGGGCTGCACGGCTCCGGCGGCTATGCCCCGGCGCATGACCGCTGGGCGACCCGGCTGACCGCCAGCGGCTATGCCATGTTCCTGGTCGACAGCTACACTCCGCGCGGCTATCGCGAGATCGCCTCGGTCGGCCTGTCGACGATCCCGGTCGAGCTGCGCGTCAAGGACGCGGTCGGTGCCCTGGAATACCTGCAGACCCGCAAGGAAATCAATCCCAAGCAGATCGCCGTGCTCGGCTGGTCCCAGGGCGGCACCACCGCCGTCGCCGCCGCGGCGACGATGCGCCAGTCCCTGATCGCCAAGACGGCGCCGCATTTCGCCGCGGCGATCGCACTCTACCCCCGCTGCAACCAGTACATGACCGACGCCCAGCCGGTCGGCGACACGCCGCTCCTGGTGCTGATGGGGGCGGCCGACAGCGTGACCCCGGCAGCGGCCTGCGACACGCTGTTCGACGCCTGGCTGTCCAAGGGCGCCGCGGTCAGCCTGATCGTCTATCCCGGCATGCAGCACAACTTCGACTTCACGGCCCCGACCACGGCGATGCTGGACCGGGCCCAGCCGATCGCCGACCCGCCGGCGCTGAGCCCGAGCTGGACCCCGGTCGACGATGCCGAGCTCCGCGCCCTGAGCTTCCTCGACAAGCGGCTGGGGCTTGATTTGGGCGCCGGTTCGGTGAAATCTCCCCTTTACGTAAACGGAAACTCGAACCAGACCGGAAGCCAGGGAGTCGTCCGATGACCGCCTATGCCGCGCCGATCTCCGACATGCGCTTCGTGCTGCGGCATCTGGTCGGCCTCGACAGTATCGCCGCCTTGCCCGGTAAAGGCGAGACGACGCCGGAGCTGGTCGAGGCGGTGCTGGAGGAGGCCGGCAGGCTGGCGGCCGAGGTCATCGCTCCCCTCAACGCGATCGGCGACCGCGAGGGCGCCCGGCTGGAGAACGGCGTGGTGCGCACCGCCCCCGGCTTCCGCGAGGCCTATGCCCGGTACCGCGACGGCGGCTGGAACGCCCTGCCCTTCGAGGCGGAATGGGGCGGCCAGGACCTGCCCTGGGCGGTGGCGATGGCGGTGTCGGAGATGTGGCAGTCGGCCAGCCTGGCCTTCGGCCTGTGCCCGGTCCTGAACCAGGGCGCGGTCGAGGCGCTGCAGGCGCACGGCTCGGACGAGCAGAAGCGGACCTACCTGCCGAAACTGGTCTCCGGCGTCTGGACCGGCACCATGAACCTGACCGAGCCGCAGGCGGGATCAGATGTCGGCGCGGTGCGGACCAAGGCGGAGCGGCAGGCCGACGGCAGCTACCGGATCACCGGCCAGAAGATCTTCATCACCTATGGCGACCACGACATGGCCGATAACATCGTCCATCTCGTGCTGGCCCGCACGGCGGACGCGCCGGCCGGGATCAAGGGCATCAGCCTGTTCCTGGTGCCGAAGCTGCTGCCGGACGCCGACGGCAATCCGGGCGAGCGCAACGACCTGCGCTGCGTCAGCCTGGAGCACAAGCTGGGCATCCATGCCAGCCCGACCTGCGTCATGGCCTATGGCGACGCCGGCGGCGCCACCGGCTTCCTGATCGGCCAGGAGAACCGCGGCATCGAGTACATGTTCACGATGATGAACAACGCCCGGCTGACCGTGGGCCTGCAGGGCGTGGCGATCGCCGAGCGCGCCACCCAGGCGGCCGAGGCCTATGCCGCCACCCGGGTCCAGGGCAAGCCGATCGGGGTGGAGAACGGCGCGCCGATCGCGGCCCATCCCGATGTCCGCCGCATGCTGCTGTCGATGCGCTGCCTGACCGAGGCGGCGCGGGCCCTGACCTACAGCGCCGGCGCCGCGCTGGACTTGGCGCGCGGCCATCCCGACCCGATCGAACGCGCCCGCGCCCAGGCCCGGGTCGACCTGCTGACGCCGGTGGTGAAGGGCTGGAGCACGGATGTCGGCTGCGAGGTCGCCTCGACCGGCATCCAGGTGCATGGCGGCATGGGCTATATCGAGGAGACCGGCGCCGCCCAGTTCCTGCGCGACGCCCGGATCACCCCGATCTACGAAGGCACCAACGGCATCCAGGCCAACGACCTGGTCTTCCGCAAGGTGGCGCGGGACGGCGGCGTCGCCGCCCGGCAGCTGTTCGAGGAGATGGCGCGGACCCAGGCGGAGCTGGCCCCGGGCGCGGCGCCGATCCGCGACCGGCTGGTGGAGAGCCTGGCGGCGCTGATGGCGGCGACCGACTGGGTGGTCGAGACCGCGCCATCGAACCCGGCCGCCGTCGCCGCCAGCGCGGTGCATTACCTCCGGATGTTCGGCCTGGTGGCCGGCGGCTGGCTGATGGCCCGGGCGGCGCTGGCCGAGGACGACGATCCGGAGTTCCGCGCGACCAAGCTGGCCCATGCCCGCTTCTTCGCCGAGCAGTTCCTGCCCCAGGCCGCCTCTCTGCTGCTGCCGATCACCGAAGGCTGGCGGAGCGTGGTGGAGGCGAAGGGGGTCGTGTGAGCCGAGCGATGCCGTAGCTACAGGGCAAATTCCCCCTGTGTCGCTACGTCCAGCCGGATCACGCCGAGAAGCTGCCAAGTCTGAGGGCGTTTGGCTTGATTGCCGATCGCAAAGGCCATGCCTGCGCGAGGATACTCGTCATTGAATATGTCGGCCATCCAGCGCAAGGCATCGGCTTCACTGGTTCTCTGGCGCTGACGCCAGAACATGGCGTGAGCTTCCCAATCACCGTTTTGATAGTCGTGCTTGCCGCTGTCGTCCTCGAACTGAAATCGGAATTCGAATGGGGATGGCTCAAGCTCGGCAAGTTCCTTATCGAACAATAGGGCCTGCCGTGCGGCATGGCGGTAGGCCTCCCGCTCTTCTTCGATTTCCACGGCAGTCTTTCGCTTGTAGATGAAGCGAGTATTCCTTGGCCGGACAAGAGCCAACGACTGGCCCCGTTCGGCCGCCTCTTTGCCAGAGCCGACGATCATCGGGGTCAGGAGTGCGACGCGCTCTCGCTCAGGAAGGCTGCCATCAACGACGATACTATCTTCATGAATATGGCAGCTCTCCGCGCGCGTGTCCGACGTCGGTCGACGAAAGCCGAACGCCACCCAATCCCAACGTTTGAAGCTGCTCTCACCCTTAAGATGCCGGAAGCGGACAGGGAAAAGACGCTTCCATTGCCTGTTGGCGGTCACCCCCGCGCAGCAGACGGTCTCGCCATAAGTCTTGCTAGGCTGCGGCAGCGCCTTGACGAGAATAACCACCCGGCTGCTTCGTACCGTACCGTTCATAGCGGCTTGGCAAATCACCGAAGAGATCAAATACAGACATCCCGTGGGCTTTCAGCCGATCGGCGATGATTGTCCGATGGCAGCCCTTCGGGTCGCGCTCAAAACACAAGAGACAGGTTGCACCCTGCGAGGCGACATCCGCAAGAGATTGGAATGCCTCCTGCGGCCCCGCGCCGTCCAAATGAGTCGTGTAGATGCGCTGGAATTCAGCATGCCGACCAGCACGAGCGGCCTCTCGCCCCGGCTTAGGGTCTCCGAGATCAACGAAATGCCGGTAGGCGATGCCTTCGGCTTCCAGGCGAGTTCGCAAAGCCGTCTTTGAGAAGCCCGGCTTCCGCGATATCGCCACCGCACGGACATCCGCCAGCACCTCAACCCCCATGATCTTCAGGGTCTCGATGAAACGGGAGATGTCCGTTCCCTCATAGCCGATCGTATAGACGGTCGTCACTGTACTGCCTCATCTGCCCGGAGCCGCCCCGCACGCGGCGAAGCTCCCGCATAGTCTCCGGAACGAGGCAACGACGCAACGCGACAGATCTACAGGTCGTGCCTCAGGCGTGGATCCCCAGCCGCTGGACCTCGGCGGCGGCGTCGCGCCATTCCTGGGCGTAGTCGACGTCCTGGTAGTTCTCGAACCACGGGCCGCCGCGGGTGTAGTGCACCGCCTGCGGGTACCCCTTCGCCGGCTTCGGGTACCAGCCCTCGAGCCAGTTCCAGCCGGTGTCGAGCGAGCCGATCTGGTCGTCCGCCAGCCACTGGAAGCGGTGCAGGAAGGCGCCGGTCTCGCGGTTCACCACCTCCGGCGTCAGCGTCGCATTGGCCGGGTGGCCGCAGTTGAACAGCATCAGGCTGGACCAGTTCTTGCGCGGATAGGCCGCCTGCGGCTTGCCGTCCATCTTTACCGCCTCCTTCGGCTGATAGTCGTGCTGCACGACCATCACCGCGTAGCGGTCCCGGGCCTGGGCGAAGAGGTCGGCGATGTCGGCGAACCACAGGAAGTCGCAGTCGCAGAACACCGCCCAGCCCTGGTACCCGGCCAGCGCCGGGACCAGGAAGCGGCTGAAGGTGAACTCGGTCGAGCCCAGCGTGTCGACCGGGCGGGTGTAGATGCCCTGCGCCCGCAGCTCCGGCAGCTTCAGGGCCGAGACCTCGACCGGCTTCGACGCGTGCTGCAGCACCGAATGACGGCAGACCTGCCACGCGATGTCCTCGCGCGAATCGTAACCGACATAGAGGCGCAGCT
This sequence comes from Inquilinus sp. NPDC058860, assembly GCF_042743185.1. Taxonomy (NCBI): domain Bacteria; kingdom Pseudomonadati; phylum Pseudomonadota; class Alphaproteobacteria; order Rhodospirillales; family Rhodospirillaceae; genus Inquilinus; species Inquilinus sp. NPDC058860. The sequence continues at coordinate 52,657 of NZ_JBHYMS010000014.1, forward strand.
TTTCGCTCATTCCCGAACTCCCCGCTTTGCGACCGGCTCGCAACTGCCCCTCCTAGCACGGGCAGCCGCCGTAGTCTAACGCTCCCCCTTGCGATAGGGCACCATCAGCGCCTTCGGCACCGCCGCCCGGCGCGACATGGCGATCAGGGCGAGGATGCTGAGCAGATAAGGCAGCATCAGGAAGATCTGATAGGGCACCACGCCGCCGGCCAGCTGCTGCAGCCGGACCTGGAAGGCGTCGAAGGCGCCGAACAGGAGGGCGCCGAGCAGCGCCTTGCCCGGCCGCCAGGAGGCGAACACCACCAGCGCGATGCAGACCCAGCCACGGCCGGCCACCATCTCGAAGAAGAAGGCGTTGAAGGCCGACATGGTCAGGAAGGCGCCGCCGACCGCCATCAGCGCCGATCCGGCCATGACCGCGCCGAGGCGAACCGCGACGACGTCGAGCCCTTGAGCCTCGGCCGCCGCCGGGTTCTCGCCGACCGCACGCAGGGCGAGGCCGAGTGGGGTGCGGTATAGGACCCAGGCGGTGACGGCGACGGCGGCCAGCGCCAGATAGGTCAGCGGCGACTGCTGGAACAGCACCGGGCCGATCCAGGGCAGGTCGGACAGGCCGGGCAGCGCCACCGGCTGGAACGGCTCGATCCGCGGCGGAGTCGAGGCGTTCGGCAGCACCATGCGGTAGGTGAAGTAGGACAGGCTGGTGGCGAGCAGCGTGACGCCGATGCCGGTGACGTGCTGCGACAGGCCGAGCGGCACGGTGAAGAGGGCGTGCAGCAGGCCGAAGGCGGCACCGACCCCGGCGGCGAAGAGCACGCCGGTCCACAGGTCGCCGCCCTGGTAGACCCACATCCAGCCGGCCATGGCGCCGGCGGTGAAGATGCCCTCGATGCCGAGGTTCAGCACCCCGGCGCGCTCGCAGATCAGCTCGCCCAGCGTGCCGAAGACCAGCGGCGCGGCGATCCGCAGCGCCGCCGCCCAGAAGCTGGCGGCCAGGAGGATGTCGAGCACCTCACTCATCGCCACCTCATCCGGTAGCGCAGGACGATGCCGGAGAGCAGCACCGTCAGCAGCGAGGTGGCGACCACCAGATTGGCGATGTAGCTGGAGACGCCGATCGCCCGGCTCATGCTGTCGGCGCCGACGAAGACCGCGGCCACGAACAGCGCCGCCAGCAGCACGCCGAGCGCATGCAGCTGCGCCAGCATGGCGACGACGATGCCGGCATAGCCGTAGCCGGGCGACAGGTCCTGGGTCAGGTAGCCCTTCAGCCCCGCCACCTCGCCCACCCCGGCCAGGCCGGCCAGGGCGCCGGAGATCAGGCCGACGCGCAGCATCACCCGTCCGACCGGCATGCCGGCGAAGCGGGCGGCGGACGGGTTGGCGCCGGTGGCCCGCATCTCGAACCCCCAGGTGGTGCGCGCCAGCATCAGCCAGACCAGCAGCGCGGCGACGACGGCGATCACCAGCCCGGCATGGATGCGGGTGCGCGGGATCAGCTTGGGCAGCGCCGCGGCGTCGAGGATCGGCGCCGATTGCGGCCAGCCCATGCCCATCGGGTCCTTCATCGGCCCTTCCAGCATCATCGACACGAACAGCAGCACGACGAAGTTGAGCAAGAGGGTCGTCACCACCTCGTCGACGCCGAGGCGGGTCTTGAGCAGCGTCGGCCCCGCCATCCACAGCCCCCCGGCCAGCGCGCCGGCCACGAGGATCAGCGGCAGCAGCGCCCAGCCGGGGAGATCGAGCGCGCCGGAGCCCAGCGCCGTCGCCGCCAGGGCGCCGAGATAGAGCTGCCCCTCCGCCCCGATGTTCCACAGCTTCGCCCGGAAGGCGACGGTGGCGGCGAGGCCGGTCAGCACCAGCGGCGTGGCGCGGGACAGGGTCTCGGCGATGGCGAAGCGGGAGCCGAAGGCGCCCTGGATCATCACGCCATAGGCTTCGAGCACGGGCGCGCCGGCCCAGAGCAGCGGGATGGCGCAGAGCAGCAGCGCCAGAACGGCGGCGCCGACGGAGGCGCCGAGCACCAGCAGCGGCGAGGCGCGCTCGCGCGGCTCAAGACGCATGGGCGAGCCCCGGCTCCTGCCCCGCCATCATCAGGCCGAGCGCGCGGATGGTCAGCTGCTCCGCCGGCCAGGGCCGGGTGAGACGGCCGCGATAGATCACGGCGATGCGATCGGACAGGGCGAACAATTCGTCGAGATCCTCCGAGATCAGCAGCACCCCGGCGCCGCGGTCGCGCGCGGCCAGCAGCCTGCCGTGGATCTCCGCCACCGCGCCGACATCGAGGCCGCGGGTCGGCTGGCACGCCAGGACCAGGCCGGGCGACCGCTCCAGCACCCGGCCCAGGATCAGCTTCTGCATGTTGCCGCCGGACAGCAGCCGGGTGTGCGCCTCCGGCCCCGGACAGCGCACGTCATAGGCGCCGATCAGCCGCCGCGCCCGGTCGCGCAGGGCGGCGCGGCGCAGCAGGCCGCGGCGTTGCGCCTCCGGCCCGCGGTAATCCTCCAGCGCCGCGTTCTCCCACACCGTCATGTCGCCGACCACGCCGTCGCGGTGGCGATCCTCCGGGATGCGGCCGACCCCGGCCGCGACCATGGCGGCGGGGGAGCCGAGCGGCGCCGTGCGGTCGAACAGGACGACACGTCCGGCCTCCGGCGCGGCCAGGCCCGAGACCAGCTCGGCCAGCGCCGCCTGGCCGTTGCCGGAGACGCCGGCGATGCCGATCACCTCGCCGCCGCGCAGCGCGAGCGACACGCCGTCGAGCCGCTTCCGGCCGTCGGCGCCGCTGAGAGTGACGCCGTCCAGCGCCAGCACCGCAGCGCCGGGCACAGCTGGACGTCTTTGCACTTCAGGGATGGTCCGGCCGACCATCGCCTCGGCCAGGGCGGCCCGGTCGACCCCGGCCGTCGCCATCTCCGCCACCACCCGGCCGGCGCGCAGGACCACGACGCGGCGGCTGATCGCCAGCACCTCGGCCAGCTTGTGCGAGATGAAGACGATCGCCAGCCCCTGCCCCGCCAGCCGGCGCAGCACCGCGAACAGCCCGTCGGCCTCCTGCGGGGTCAGCACCGCCGTCGGCTCGTCCAGGATCAGGATCCGGGCGTCGCGGTACAGCGCCTTCAGGATCTCGACCCGCTGCCGCTCGCCGACCGAGAGGCCGGAGACCATGGCGTCGAGCGGCACAGCGAGGCCCGAGGCCTCGATCAGCGCGGCCAGCTTCGCCCGCGCCGCGCGCCGCCGCAGCGCCGGGCGCCACAGCGGCTGCGAGCCGAGCACGATGTTGTCGAAGACGCTGAGATTGTCGGCCAGGGCGAAGTGCTGGTGCACCATGCCGATGCCGGCCGCCAGTGCCGCCTGCGGCGAGCCCGGGCGCAGCGGCACCAGGCCGCCATCCGGCGCCGCCACCTCGACCGTGCCGGCATCGGCGACGTAATGGCCGAACAGGATGTTCATCAGCGTGGTCTTGCCGGCACCGTTCTCGCCCAGCAGTGCCAGCACCTCGCCGCGGGCGAGGTCGAGGTCGATGCCGTCATTGGCGAGCAGGGTGCCGAAGCGCTTGGTGATGCCGCGCAGGCGCAAGGCCGGCGCGGCACCCGATCGGTCGGACGGCGGCGTCACAGCGTCGGCTTCGGCTCGCTGTCGTCGACCTTGACCGTGAAGCCGCCGCTCTCGATCTCCTTCTGCCGGGCGGCCACCTTGTCGATGATCGCCTGATCGACCAGCTTCGGGTCGAGCGGGGCCAGCGTGGCGCCGCCCGCCTTCATGGCGCTGTAGGGGCCGTAATCCTCGGCCTTGAAGCTGCTGCCCGCCACCGCCCTGAGGGCCCGGTCGATGGTCGGCTCCATGTGCCAGAGCGCGCTGGCCACCACCGTGCCGGGATATTCCGACTGGGTGTCGATGACGTTGCCGATGGCCAGCACCTTGCGCTCCTTGGCCGCGTCGGAGACGCCGTAGCGCTCGGCATACAGCACGTCGGCGCCGGCATCGACCATCGCGAAGGCGGCTTCCTTGGCCTTGGGCGGGTCGTACCAGGAACCGATGAAAGTGATCGAGAACCTGACCTGCGGGTTGACCTCCAGCGCCCCGGCCATGAAGGCATGCATCAGCCGGTTGACCTCCGGGATCGGGTAGCCGCCGACCATGCCGATGGTGTTCGACTTCGTCTTCAGCCCAGCGACCATGCCGGTGAGGTAGGAGGCGTCCTGGATGTAGTTGTCGAAGACCGAGAAGTTCGGCTCGGCCGGCGGCAGGCTGGAGCCCATCAGGAAGGCAGTGTCGGGATAGTCCTTGGCCACCGCCCGGGCACCGCGCTCGACCCCGAAGGCCTCGCCGATGATCAGCGTCTTGCCGGCCTCGGCGTATTCGCGCATGACGCGCTCATAGTCGGTGTTCGACGTGTTCTCGGAATAGACGTAGTCGATCTCGCCGCGTGCCTCGGCCGCCTTCAGCGCCTTGTGGATGCGGCTGACCCATTGCTGCTCGACCGGCACGGTGTAGACCGCCGCCACCGCCAGCTTGTCCGCGGCATGGGCCTGCGGCAGCGCCGCAGCCCCGAGCATCGCCACCGCCGCGCCGAGCATCGCCCGGCGGCTCCATCGTCCCAGCATCATGTGCCCCCTGTTCTTGTGATCTTGACCAGCCGGTCAAGTGTGCAGAAACCAGCGCGGGGTGCAACCAGCCTCGGCAAGAGATCGCCGTCATCGGCATGGGCAGTGAGGTCACGGCAACGGCCGATCTTGACCTCGCCGGGGCACGGTATCAAATTCATCGGCATGGCGCAGATACATTTAGGAGAGCACGTGCCGACGACAGCCGATGACCTGACGGTCGGCGAGGCGAGTGTCGTCACCGACCTCCGCCCAGGCCAGATCAACGACGCGATCGACCGGAGACGCATCCCTCCCCGCTGGGTGACGTCGAGGGGCCGCAAGCGGTTGGTGCACAGGGAGGGGCTGGTCGTCTTCGCAATCGAGAAGTCCGTGGCGATGCAGGTTCCCGCGAAGGTGCGCCAGCGCTGGTACGATCAACTGGCGGAAGGTGCGTCCCTAAGACGGGTGTCGACGACGGATCCCGAAACCAACGTCACTTACGAGGTCGATCTCCAGGGCTATAGGGCAACCATCGACAGACGGTGGAAGAAACTAAGGGAGGCGCAGCGCCTGATCGTCGAAGACCCGGGCGTCCAGGCAGGTGCAGCAACCTTCAAAGGAACCCGGATCCTGGTTCACCCGATCGCGGACGCGCTCGCCGCGGGCATCTCCGAATCGGAGCTGCTTGAAGATTATCCACGGCTGACTCCATCGATGCTCGAATCCGCCCGGATCTGGTGCCTGGCCTATCCCCGACGCGGCCGCCCTCGTACCAAGGCGCCATCTGCTGCCGACAAACCCGGGCGGTGACCGCGCCCTGCTTCCTGATCGACGAGTGCCTCTCCCGCGCGCTCTGCGACATAGCCCACAAGCGTGGCTATGCCGCCCAGGCGCTCGTCGATCTCGGCAGGGCCGGAACCAAGGATTGGGATGTGATGAAGATCGTCGCCGAGCGCGACCTCATCCTCGTCACCAACAACGTTGTCGATTTCGTCGCCTTGTATGCGCTCCGCCCGCTCCATCCGGGTGTGGTGCTGCTGAAGGGCCGCATCCTGGGCCGGGATGCGCAATGCCAGGCCTTCGCTGCAGCCCTCGACGACATCGACACCGATCCGGATGTGGTGAACTTGGCCGTCGAGGTCGTGCCCGGCGCGCCGTCGCAATGGTCCGTCCAGCGGTATCCGCTGTCCAAACCCTGACTTCATGCAGTGCGAAATGCTGAGCCACCCGGCCCGGCCGCCCTACCCCTTCAGCCCGATCAGCTCGCGGCCGATCAGCATGCGGCGGATCTCGGAGGTGCCGGCGCCGATCTCGTAGAGCTTGGCGTCGCGCAGCAGGCGGCCGGTGGCGAATTCGTTGATGTAGCCGTTGCCGCCCAGGGCCTGGATCGCCTGCAGCGCCATCCAGGTCGCCTTTTCGGCGGCATAGAGGATGGCGCCGGCCGCGTCCTGCCGCGTCACCCGGCCCCGGTCGCAGGCCCTGCCGACGGCGTAGACATAGGCGCGGCTGGCGTTGAGGGCGACATACATGTCGGCCACCTTGCCCTGCATCAGCTGGAACTCGCCGATCGGCCGGCCGAACTGCTTCCGGTCGCGGACATAGGGCAGGACGATGTCGAGGCAGGCCTGCATGATGCCGAGCGGCCCGCCGGCCAGCACCGCGCGCTCGTAGTCGAGGCCGCTCATCAGCACACGCACGCCCTCGCCGACCCGGCCGAGCACGTTCTCCTCCGGCACTTCGCAATCCTGGAACACCAGCTCGCAGGTGTTGGAGCCGCGCATGCCGAGCTTGTCGAGCTTCTGCGCCGTGGAGAAGCCCTCGAACCCCTTCTCGACCAGGAAGGCGGTGATGCCGCGCGGCCCCGCCGCCGGGTCGGTCCTGGCATAGACCACCAGCGTGTCGGCGTCGGGCCCGTTGGTGATCCACATCTTGGTGCCGTTCAGGACCCAGCGGTCGCCCTTCTTCTCGGCCTTGAGCTTCATGCCGACGACGTCGGAGCCGGCCCCCGGCTCGGACATCGCCAGGGCGCCGACATGCTCGCCCGCCACCAGCTTCGGCAGGTAGCGGCGTTTCTGGTCCTTGGTGCCGTTCAGCCGGATCTGGTTGACGCAGAGATTGGAGTGGGCGCCATAGGACAGGCCGACCGAGGCCGAGGCGCGGGAGATCTCCTCCATCGCCACCATGTGCTCGAGATAACCCATGCCGGCGCCGCCATACTCCTCCTCGACCGTCACGCCGAGGACGCCGAGGTCGCCCATCTTGCGCCACAGGTCCGTCGGGAACTGGTTGTCGCGGTCGATCGCGGCAGCGCGCGGCGCGATCTCGGCCCCGGCGAAGCCGCGCACCGAATCGCGCAGCATGTCGGCGGTGTCGCCGAGCATGAAATCGAGGCCTTGCGGCTCATTGGGGATCATGGGGCGTCGCTCCCGGTGACGGTGTTCCCGGCACTGTAGCGCAGCCGTTGCCGCAAAGGAAAAGCCCCGCGATGCCGAAGCACCGCGGGGCTGCCCTCACTGACGGATCGGTGTCCCGGACGCCTGTGGGCCAAGCGTCCGGGCCGATCCCCCCGACCGGCCGAAGCCGGTCAGAGCACGAAGTCGCTCACGAGGAAGGTGGCCGCGCCCTTGACCTGGATCTCGAAGTCGGCCCTGCCGTCGCCATTGACGTCGCCGCTCAGGATCCCGCCCTGGAAGTGCAGCTGCCCTGCCACGCCGGTGAAGTTGGCCGTCCCGATGAAGGTGAAGGCCTGGTCACCGGCCACCTTGGTGCTGGCGTCGATGTAGTGCAGGTCGATCTTGTCGCCCTGGCTGTGGCTGAAGTCGGTGATCACGTCCCGGCCCGAGCCGACCGTGGACTGCCCGATCGCCATGAACCGGAAGCTGTCGGCGCCCGCGCCGCCGGTCAGGGTGTCGGTGCCCCAGCCGCCGTCGAGGGTGTCGTTCCCGGCCTTGCCGTCGAGCGTGTCGTTCCCGGCCATGCCGAGCAGGCCGTTGGCCAGCTCGTTGCCCAGGATCGTGTTGTTCGCGGCATTGCCGGTGCCGAGCGAGCCCGCGCCCTGCGCCAGCATCAGGTTCTCGACGTTGTCGGCCAGGGTCCAGCTCTTGGTCGCGACCACCCAATCGGTCCCGCCATTGGCCTGTTCCTGGGTCCGGTCGCCGAAGTTGTCGACGTAGTAGGTGTCGTTGCCGATGCCGCCGATCATGATGTCGGCACCGGTGCCGCCGACGATCACGTCGTTGCCGATGCCACCGGTGAGGGTGTCATTGCCGGCATCGCCGTAGATGGTGTCGTTGCCCGTGCCGCCGTCGATGCGGTCGTCGCCGGCATTGCCGTGGATCCGGTCGTTGCCGAGATAGCCGTTCAGGATGTCGGCATTGGCGGTGCCGTTGACGTTGTCGGCCGAACCGGCCACGTCGCCGACGATGTTGGCCAGGGAGTTGGCCCCCAGGCCGACGACGTTCAGGACCGAGCCGAGCAGGCCGCCGACGACGCTGAGCGGACCGACATTGGTCAGGCCGCTGACGTCGATGCTGAACACCGCGTCGCCGAGCGAGGACAGGATGGTGTCGAGCGCAGCCTCGAGGCTGACGCCGCCGCCGAGCAGGCTGCCCAGCAGGCCGTCGAGGTCGATGATGCCGCCCAGCCCGTCGCCGCCCAGCAGGCCGCCGAGCGTGCCTTCGACCGTCGCCAGGACGCCGCCGAGGATGCCCTCGACCAGGCCGCCGATGCTGCCGAGGTCGATGCCGCCGAGGCCGCCGCCCAGCACGTCGCCGCCGAGGATGCCGTCCAGCAGGCCGGTGACGGTGCCGAGCAGGCCGCCCAGCAGGTCGCCGCCCAGCAGGTCGCCGCCGAGCAGGCCGCCCAGCAGGCCTTCGACCGTGGCCAGGATGCCGCCCAGCAGGTCGCCGCCGCCGGTGACGCCGCCCAGCAGGTCGCCCAGCACGCCGGTGATGCTGCCGAGCAGGTCGCCGCCCAGCAGGTCGCCGCCGAGGATGCCGTCCAGCAGGCCGGTGACGGTGCCGAGCAGGCCGCCCAGCAGGTCGCCATCGAGGATGCCGCCGCCGATGCCACCGAGCAGGTCGCCGCCGAGCAGGCCGTTCAGCAGGTCGCCGACCGAGCCGAGCAGGCCGCCCAGCAGGTCGCCGCCGAGCAGGTCGCCGCCGAGCAGACCGCCGACGATGCCCTCGACCGCGCCGATCAGACCGCCGAGCAGGTCATCGCCGCCGAGGATGCCACCCAGCAGGCCGCCGAGCAGGTCGTCGCCACCCAGAACACCGCCGAGCAGGCCCTGGACCAGGTCGAGCACGCCGCCGAGCAGATCACCGCCCAGCAGGTCGCCACCGAGGATGCCGCCCAGCAGGCTGTTCACCGAGACGAGCAGGCCGTCGAGCAGGTCGCCGCCCAGCAGGCCGCCGAGCAGGTCGCCACCCAGCAGATCGCCGCCGAGCACACCCTCCAGCAGGCTGCCGACCGTGTCGAGCACGCCGCCGAGCAGGCCGCCGTCCAGCAGGCCGCCGAGCAGGTCGCTGCCGCCGAGGATGCCGTCGAGCAGACCGTTGGCCGTCTCGAGAGTACCGCCGAGAATGCCGCCGGCATTGCCCCCCAGGAGCCCGCCGAGCAGATCGCCATCGAGGATGCCGCCGAGCAGGCCGCTGACCGTCTCGAGCACGCCGCCGAGGACGCCACCCAGCAGGTCGCCATGCAGCAGGTTGCTGAGCAGATCCTCGACCGAACCGAGCAGGCCGCCGGTGAGGTCACCGCCGAGCGCGCCGCCGAGCAGACCGTTGAGCAGACCGTCGACCAGGCCGAAGACGCCGCCGAGGAGCCCTTCGCCCTCGCCGCCGCCGAAGACCAGGCCGTCCAGGGAGCCCAGGACGCTCTTCACCGTGCCGATCACGCCGCTGAGGAGATCCTCGCTGAGCAGATTCCCGAGCAGACCGTCATCGCCCAGCAGCCCGCCGAGAAGGCCGTCGCTGCCGAGCAGGCCGCCGAGGAGACCGTCATTGCCCAGCAGACCGCCGAGCAAACCGTCATCCCCGAGCAGGCCGTCAAGAAGACCCATGTTTTCCTCCTCCAAGAAACATTTGCCAAGCCGACAGCCCGGCCGCCGCCCACCGGGCGAACCAGCCGGCATTCAGGCAAAAAACGATAGATCTGTCCATGGAAATTCCCGTTTTTTACTTTTCAATGACGAAATAGATGGATGAATTTGGTCCCACATAAGTTCAGTCATCAAATAGGGGTTTATCGTTTCCTTAATTAGGATATTTAATTACTTCTACTTGAAATTTACTTTCTCACAAGAATTTCGGAGCGCCCGTTTGATGCGAGAAATATGCCTCCGAGCTCAACGGGATACGCCGAACCGGGACGCCCGGGCGGGGCGCCGTCCGAATCGTGCGACCGGGGCGAGGCGGCCCCCACGGCCCGGCGGCCGGCCACAGACGGGACCGGCAGGCATTCGCGGCAGGATCGGCCCCGTCATTGCTTGCGAACGCCTGCGGATGAGCTTCCGGCCCCCGGCATTGCTTGGCACGAGCAGAAACGCGGGAATGGCGACTGGCCGGCCGGCCCGCGACGACTGCGGCCGGTCTTGGACTCTTCCGCATGCCCATGGATCGCTGCGGGCCGCCATCGGGCGCCGACGCGCCGGGCGGCGGCGACGGGCCGGAACGGAGCCGTGAGCGATGGTCGCATTGCCGGCGCCGCCGGGGTAGACTCGCACGGTTCCGTGAGAACGGCTGGACAGCAGCCGGGATCGCCTCGTACAACCCTGGGTATTCATGACGGGATATGCATTGCAATTGAGCAGCAGTCCCGGATCCGGTGAGGGAGGGCATATTGAACGTGGAATCCACTGGCATTAGCGAAGCCGAGCTGCGCGACGCATTGAAGAAGCTGGCAGTGGCGAGCGACCTGCGCTTCGGCCAGGTGGTCGGCCTGGCGGCGCTGGTGGCGCTGCTACCCGGCGTCGAGGCGATCCCGGTCGAGAAGGTCGAGGAGGTCGTCGAGCGGCTGACCCGCGGCGTTCCGGGCGGCCAGAACCTGAAGATCCCGGCGGTCAACATCGCCCGCAACGTGATCACCGCCGCCGCCGAGGCCAAGAGCTCCGGCACCGCCTGAGGTTCGGAGATCGTCTGTCTTCCCGTTGGAAGTAGGTTGGGTTCGCGGTCGCGAACCCAACATGGCAGTCGAGCGTTGGGTTCGCCGAGGCGAACCCAACCTACGATTCACATCAGGCCGTGCACGTCAGAGCAGGATCAGGGCGGCCAGGCCGAGGAAGGCGAAGAAGCCGACCACGTCGGTGACGGTGGTCAGGAACACGGCGCTGGACACCGCCGGATCGATCCCGAAGCGCTGCATCGCCAGCGGGATCACGGTGCCCGAGAAGGCCGCCGCCAGCAGGTTGATGATCATGGCGGCGCCGATCACCACCGCCAGCCGCGGATCCGCGAACCACAGCCACACCACCCCGCCGGCGATCGCCGCGAAGAGCAGGCCGTTGATCACGCCGACCAGCACCTCCTTCCACAGGATGCGGACGGCGTTGCTGTCGTTCAGCTCGCGCATCGCCAGGGCCCGCACCGCGACGGTCAGGGTCTGGGTGCCGGCATTGCCGCCCATCGAGGCGACGATCGGCATCAGCACGGCCAGCGCCACCACCTTGCTGATCGTGTCCTCGAACAGCCCGATCACCGACGAAGCCAGGACCGCGGTCAGCAGGTTGACGAACAGCCAGGAGAAGCGCGAGCGGGTGGTGGCGGCGACGTCGCGGTACAGGTCGCTCTGCTCGCCGATGCCGCCGAGGCGGAAGATGTCCTCCTCCGCCTCCTCGTCGATGACGTCGACCACGTCGTCGAGGGTGATGACGCCGAGCAGCTTGCCGTTCCGGTCGACCACCGGCGCCGAGACCATGCCGTAGCGCCGGAACAGCAGCGCCACCTCCTCCTGGTCCATCTCGGCCGGAATCGGATGGATGTCCTCCAGCTCCAGCTCGGCCAGCTTGGCCGGGCGCCGGCCGCGCAGGAAGCGCGACAGCGGCAGCTGACCGCTGGGGTTGCCGTGCAGATCGACCAGGAACAGGCTGTAGAACTCGTCCGGCAGGTCCTCGGCGGTGCGCAGCCAGTCGATGACCTTGCCGACGGTCCAGTAGTCCGGCACCGACACCAGCTCGCGCTGCATCAGGCGGCCGGCGGAGTATTCCGGGAAGTCCAGCCCTTCGAGCAGGACCCGCCGTTCCTCCGCCGGGACATTGGCCAGGACCGCGTCGCGCCCGCCCTCGTCGAGGGTCTCGATCAGGGCCAGCGCGTCGTCGGAATCGAGCTCCTGCAGCGCCGCCGCGACGTCCTGCGGCCCGAGCAGATCCAGGACCTCCTGCCGGACGTCCTCGTTCAGCCAGGCCAGCGCCTCGGCGTCGGTGGTCAGTTGCACCCGGATCAGGCCGACGACGACGCGCCGGTCGTCCGGATGCAGCGCCTCGATCAGCGCCGCCAGGTCGGCGGAGTGGAGCGGCGCCAGCCGCTCCTCCACCTCGCCGAGGCGGTGGTCGTCCAGCGCCTCCTCGATCCCCTGCACGAAGCCGGGCGGCAGGCCGTATTCCTGGGGCTCGGCTACCGCCGCTTCGCCGCCGGGCGCCGTCACCTCACACCGACAGGGCTTCGAGCGCCACGTGCGACGCCTGCCGCGCATGGGCGTCGATCGGGCAGACCGCCCCCGCCAGCTGGGCGTCGACCGTGGCGATCGCGGTGACGTTGACCAGGCCGCGCACCGTCACCGACGGGGTGACGATATGCGCCGGCCGGGCGACGCCGAGCAGCATCGGGCCGATCGAGATCGCCTCGCCCAGCACCTTCAGCATGTTGAAGGCGATGTTGGCGGCGTCGAGCGAAGGCAGCACCAGCAGGTTGGCGCTGCCGGTCAGCTTGCTGTCCGGGAAGATCCGCTGGCGGACCTCCTCCGACAGCGCGGCGTCGGCATGCATCTCGCCCTCGACCTCGAGGGCCGGCGCCTGCTCGCGGATCAGGGACAGCGCATGGCGCATCTTCACCGGCGACGGCCCGTCCATGGTGCCGAAGTTGGAATGCGACAGCAGCGCCACCTTCGGCACGATGCCGAGGCGCCGCACCTCCTCCGCCGCCAAGAGCGTGGTCTCGGCGATCTGCGCCGGCGTCGGGTCCGGGGTGATGTAGGTGTCGGCCAGGAAGAAGGTGCCGCGCGGCAGCACGAGGGCGCTGAGCGCGGCCGGGGTCGTGACCCCCGGCGCCAGGCCGATGACGCTGAGCACGTCGCGCAGATGCGGCCGGTACGGGCCGTAGCTGCCGCAGACCATGGCGTCGGCTTCCTGCTTCTGCACCATCAGCGCCGCGATCACGGTCGAGTTGGTGCGAACCACGGTGCGGGCGACGTCGGGCGAGACGCCGCGCCGGGCCAGCAGCTGGTGGTACAGGCGCCAGTATTCGGTGTAGCGCGGATCGTCCTCGGGATCGACCAGCTCGACGTCGCGGTCAAGCTTCAGCCGCAGGCCCAGCTTCTCGATCCGGCGTTCGACCACGCCGCGGCGGCCGATCAGGATCGGCTTGGCCAGCTGGTCGTCGAGCACGATCTGGACCGCACGCAGCACGCGCTCGTCCTCGCCCTCGGCGTAGACGACGCGCTTGGGCTCGGCCTTCGCCAGGTTGAACACCGGCCGCATGACGAGGCCGGAGCGGAAGACGAACTCCTCCAGCTTGCCGACATAGGCGTCGAAATCCTCGATCGGGCGGGTGGCGACGCCGGAGTCCATCGCTGCCCTGGCCACGGCCGGCGCGATCTTGATGATCAGCCGCGGATCGAAGGGCTTCGGGATCAGGTATTCGGGGCCGAAGCTGAGCTGCTGGTCGCCATAGGCGGTGGCGACGATGTCCGACCCCTCCTGCATCGCCAGGTCGGCGATCGCCTGCACCGCGGCGATCTTCATCGCCTCGTTGATCGCGGTGGCGCCGACGTCGAGCGCGCCACGGAAGATGAAGGGGAAGCAGAGGACGTTGTTGACCTGGTTCGGATAGTCCGACCGGCCGGTCGCCATCACCGCGTCGGGGCGGATGGCCTTGACCTCCTCCGGCATGATCTCCGGCGTCGGGTTGGCCAGCGCCATGATGATCGGCCGGTCGGCCATGCTCTTGACCATCTCGCCGGTCAGCACCCGCGGCGCCGAGAGGCCGAGGAAGATGTCGGCGCCGCCGATCACCTCGGCCAGGGTCCGCGCCTCGGTCCTGCGCGCATAGCGCTGCTTGCGCGGATCCATCAGCTCGTTGCGGCCGTCCCAGACCACGCCGGCGATGTCGGTGACCCAGATGTTCTCGATCGGCAGCCCCATGTCGACCAGGAGGTCGAGGCAGGCCAAAGCGGCGGCGCCGGCGCCGGAGGTGACCAGCTTGACCGATTTCAGCTCCTTGCCGACGACGCGCAGCCCGTTGGTGATGGCGGCGGCGACGATGATGGCGGTGCCGTGCTGGTCGTCGTGGAAGACCGGGATCTTCATCCGCGCCCGGGCCTTGGATTCGACCTCGAAGCACTCCGGCGCCTTGATGTCCTCGAGATTGATGCCGCCGAAGGTCGGCTCCAGCGCCACGATGATGTCGACCAGCTTGTCCGGGTCGGTCTCGTTGACCTCGATGTCGAAGACGTCGATGCCGGCGAACTTCTTGAACAGGACGCCCTTGCCCTCCATCACCGGCTTGGACGCCAGCGGACCGATGTTGCCGAGGCCGAGCACGGCGGTGCCGTTCGAGATCACGGCGACGAGGTTGGCCCGGCTGGTGACGCGCGAGGCCTCCTGCGGGTCGGCGACGATCGCCTCGCAGGCCGCGGCGACGCCGGGGGAATAGGCCAGGGCCAGGTCGCGCTGCGTCGCCAGCGGCTTGGTCGGGGCCACCGCGATCTTTCCGGGCGTCGGGAGGCGATGGTAGTCGAGGGCAGCTTCGCGCAGATCGCTGGACATCAGGGGATCCGGACAGCGTTACGGGTCGAGCCGTTATAGGCAGCGTTCCGCCCGGGCGGAAGGGCCGCGTCGGGAGGCTGCCCCGCCAGAAACGCGAAAGGCCCGCCGGTGAGGGCGGGCCTTGCGAAGAGATGGTGCGGTCGAGAAGACTCGAACTTCCACGGGGGTTAGCCCACAGCGACCTCAACGCTGCGCGTCTACCAATTCCGCCACGACCGCACGGCAGGCACGCCCACGAGGGGCCTTGCCTTCCGAGGTGCGGGGGGATTAGCAGATCGGATGCGCCCGATCAAGCAGCCCGATGAGATGATCGCGATTCCGTCTCCCGCCATCGCCGAAACCGCCGTTCCGGGCGCCTTGACGCGGCTTGCGCCCGACTGGCGCATCGACGACGGCGCCGTGCCCTATCCCGAGGCGCTGGCGGCGATGGAGGCCCGGGTGGCGGCGATTCGCGCCGGCACCGCGCCGGAGCTGGTGTGGCTCTTGGAGCACCCGCCGCTCTACACCGCCGGCACCAGCGCCCAGGACACCGACCTGCTGACGCCCGACCGCTTCCCGGTCTACCGCACCGGCCGCGGCGGCCAGTACACCTATCACGGGCCGGGGCAGCGGGTCGGCTACGTCATGGTCGACCTGAAGCGCCGCAACCCGGACGTGCGCGCCTATGTCCATGCGCTGGAGGAGTGGCTGATCCGCGCCCTGGCGCGGTTCCAGGTGAAGGGCGAGCGGCGCGAGGGCCGGGTCGGCATCTGGGTCGAGCGCGACGGCTTCGAGAAGAAAATCGCTGCGATCGGGGTGCGGGTGCGGCAATGGGTGACCTTCCACGGCGTGGCGCTGAACGTCGACCCCGACCTGTCGCATTTCGCCGGCATCGTGCCCTGCGGCCTGGCCCAGTACGGCGTCACCTCGCTGGTCGATCTCGGCCTGCCGGTGACTATGGCCGACGTCGACCTGGCGATGCGCGAGGCCTGGGACGAGGTGTTCGAGAGGTGAGTCAGAAGCCCTGGAGCAGGAAGTCCAGGGCGTCGACGATCACCGAATGCTGGTCGGCCAGCGAGGCGACTGGATTGCCCAGCTCGGAGGCTCGAACCGCCCCCGTATGCGTCGTCTGCAGGAAGTATCTTTGGCCGTCGATCGAGAAAATCGGCTCCAGCCGTTCCTGTTGGCCGCCTCGATAGACAGGCAACGGGATCAGCGGAACCACGATCCGTGTGGCCAGATGGTCGTGGAACTCCGATTGCACGTTCAGCACCAGGGTGCCGCCAAGCCTGCTCACCCGATGCACATCGAACCGCATCAGAAGAGCCGCAGCGATTCCAGGGTCAGCCCATGCTGCTCGACCCATTCGTTGTGGCTCTTGATCGCCTCTGCGTTTCGCTGCTTCCAGAGCTCGCCCTCATGGCGGCGTACCGCCTCGATGATGGCGTCCTCAGCGATCCTGGAGATGTTCAGGCCGTACTCCTTCGCCCGGCGGGTCGCCTCCGCCGAGAGGGTGAGGTTGGTTGCGCGGCGCGGTGCGCGTCCTTCATCGATCATCGTCATAGGCATATGATGCGCATTGAGGATGCGCATTGCAAGCTCGTAATCGATTTATTCTTCTGCCCGTGAGCAGGATAGACCGCATCAGAACCGCCGATACTTCGCCAAGAGGAGACCTTCCCTCTTGACCCGTTCGTTGTGGCTCCGGATCGCCTCGGCATTCTCCTCCTTCCACCGCACCGCTTCGTCCCGACACTTGGCCTCGTCGGCCGCATCCTTCGAGTCACGATCTTTCGTCTTGTTCCGATCGGGCATCTGGTACCCTCCCCGGTCCGATCGCCGCATCCGGGTCCCATCATGCTCCTCCAAGCCGAAGCCATCACCCTCAAGATCGGCGGCCGGGCGCTGTTCCAGGATGCCAGCTTCACCGTCCAACCCGACGACCGGATCGGCCTGGTCGGCGACAACGGCAGCGGCAAGTCGACGCTGATCCAGGCGCTGCTCGGCGAGATCGAGCTGGACCGCGGCCGCATCGCACGCCGGCGCGGCCTCTTGATCGGCCATGTGCCGCAGGCGGTGCCGGCCGGAATCCTGCCCCTGACGCTGCACGAGGCCATGGTGCGGGCCCTGCCCGAGACGGCGCGGGACGACCAGGCCTGGCGCGCCGACATGGTGCTGGACGAACTGGGGATCGAGCCCGAGCAGTGGCACCAGCAGACGGTCGCCGAGCTGTCCGGCGGCTGGCAGCGCCTGCTGCTGGTGGCGCGGGCGACTCTGGCCGACCCGGACCTGCTGATCCTGGACGAGCCGACCAACCATCTCGACGTCGGCAAGGTGATGCGGCTGGAGCGCTGGCTGACCGAGCATCTGCGCCTGCCCTTCATCCTGGTGTCGCATGACCGCGAGTTCCTGGACCGGGTCACCGACCGCACCATCATCCTGCGCGGCGACCGGGTGCGGAGCTACGGCACCTCCTTCTCGCAGGCGCGGCAGGAGCTGATTCGCGAGGACCTGGCGGCGCTGCAGCAGGCCGAGCGCGACGAGAAGGAGGTCGAGCGGCTGGAGCGGGCGGCCAAGCGGCTGGCGATCTGGTCCAACCTGAAGGGCCACAACCCGGACATGGCCCGGCGCGCCAAGGCGGTGGCGTCCCGCGCCGAGCAGCGCCGGGCGGAGGCCACGGTGGCGCATCGCGAGGCGCGGCGGGACATCAACCTGGACACCACCGAGGTGCAACGCGCCACGCTGGTGCGGCTGAAGGACCATGTCGTGCGCACCGAGACCGGGCGGGAGCTGCTGCGCATCGAGCAGGAGTTCATCCGCCGCGGCGACCGCATCGCGCTCCTGGGTCTGAACGGCACCGGCAAGTCGCACCTGATCCGCGACCTGATGGCGGCGATCACCCGGGCGGCGGCGGGCGACGCGCCGCTCGGCCAGTCGATCACCGCCAACCCGCAGCTGCGGCCCGGCTATCTCGACCAGCACCTGTCCGACCTGCCGCGGCAGATGCCGGTGAACCGGGCGCTGCAGGCGGCCTCGACCCTGCGCGACGCCGAGCTGGTGCGGGATCTGCACAACATCGGCATCCCGATCGAGAAGCAGGCGACGCCGATCGCCAACCTCAGCTACGGCGAGCAGCTGCGCGTCACCTTCCTGCTGCTGCGGCTGCGCCAGCCCAACATCTATCTGCTGGACGAGCCGACCAACCACCTGGACATCGCCGGACGGGAGCGGCTGGAGGACCTGCTGTCGCGCGACGACACGACCTGCGTCTTCGTCACCCACGACCGGCGCATGCTGCGCGGCATCGGCACGCGGTACCTGGAGATCCGCAACCGCCGGCTGGTCGAGGTCGACGGGCCGGACGAGTTCCTGGAGCGGGCGGCGGCCGCGGCCTGAATCGGCCGGGAGCGATCCCCGGACGCTCCTTGTCGCCCACCGCGCGTCCGCGGCTAGGAAGGATCTCCAATCCGCTGTTAGGATAGGGTCGTTTCAAGGGCGACCATCCTTTCGGACGGGCCACCGAACGGCTGCAGCCTGAACCTGCCCGGCGCGGAAACAAGGCGGGCGATTCGAGCCGACGGAGCGCGCATGTCCGACACCATCGATCAGATCCGGGACGCCTACGACACGGTCCCGTATGAGTCCCATTCCTTCCCGACCACGTCCCCCGACCACCTCGAGACGGTCGCGCATCTCTTCGGCCTGTCGGCCCCGAAGGTCGCGACCAGCCGGGTGCTGGAGCTGGGCTGCGCGTCCGGCGGCAACATCCTGCCGCTCGCGGTGCGCTACCCGGAGAGCCGCGTGGTCGGTATCGACCTGTCGCCGGTCCAGATCGACGCGGGACGGAGAGCCATCGCCGAACTCGGGCTGAGCAACATCGAGCTGCACCAGGGCGATCTGAGCGAGATCGCCCCGACGCTCGGGGTCTTCGACTACATCATCTGCCACGGCGTCTACAGCTGGGTGCCGCCGGAAGTGCGGGAGGCGATCCTTCGCGTCTGCCGCGAGAACCTCGCCCCGGACGGCGTCGCCTTCGTCAGCTACAACTGCTATCCCGGCTGGAAGGCGAAGGAGGTCATCCGCGACGCCATGATCCTGCGCGGCCGCCAAGCGGGGTCGAAGGAACAGCCGCTGGCCTATGCCCGGGGGATGATCGATTTCCTCTCCGGCGTCACCGCCCCCGACAGCCTGATGGGCCGCATCGTGGCCGAGCAGAGCGGCGCGCTGAAGTCGTTCCACGAATCCTACCTCCAGCACGAGTTCCTCGAGCTCTACAACGCGCCCTGCTATTTCGGGGACTTCGTCGCGGCGGCGGAGAAGACCGGGCTGGCCTATCTCGGCGATGCGGTGCCGTCGTCGATGTTCGCCGCCAATTTCGGCGAAGCCGTCGCCGGTCCGTTGCTGCAGGAATGCGGCGACAGCCAGGTCCGGCTCGAGCAGTATCTCGACTTCGTCAGCAACCGGACATTTCGCCAGACCCTCCTGGTCCATGCCGACCGGGCCGGCGATATCCGCTACCGCCTCGACGGCGAGCGGCTGCGGGCGCTCCATGTCGCCGCCTTCCTGCCGCCCCAGGGAGACGCCGTGCTGGACGATGCGCCGCGGCCCTACGGCCCGCCGAGCCTCCGCCCCGTGATACTGCCGCGGCGATCGGTCAAGGCGGCGGCGGCGGCGCTGACCGCGGCCTGGCCGGGGACGCTGGATTTCCGGTCGCTGATGGCGGCGGTCGAGGCCGCCCTCCCCGGCGAGATGCCGGCCGAAGCCGAAGCCGAGGTGACCGATCTCGTCGAACTGCTGGTGATGCTCGATCGCGGAAAGATCCGGCTGAACCCGGTGGCCAGGCCCGGGCCGACGGTCGCGATGCCCGAAGCGTGGCGGCGTTACGCGGCCTGCACGGCGGAGGCGGGCACGGCCCGGATCACCAATGCCTGGCACGAATCGGTCGTCCTCGACGTGGTGGAACGCTGCCTGATGGCGCATCTCGACGGAACGCAGGGGGAAGACGATTTGGTCGATCGGCTCGTCGACTGCGTCGCGAAGGGCGATCTGACCTTCCAGCTTGCCGACCGGACGGCGAGCGACCCCGACGACATCCGGCGCTGCGCCAGGGAGCACCTCGACCGGGTCAAGGCCCGGTTCCCCCAGCGCTTCGTGTTCTGAAGTGGCGTGGCCTAAGCCGCCTTCGCCGCCTCCAGCGCCACCCGGGTGGCCAGGGTCAGCGGCTGCGGCAGGGCGTCGGGGGCAAACCAGCCGATCGCGGCCAGGGCGGCCGGCTCGCGGTTGACCGGTTCGCCCGCGGCGACGGCGGCGCGCCAGACCGGCGCCACCCAATGGGTGCCGGCGGCGCGGTCGATCTGGTCGACCAGGCAGAGCAGCCCGTCGAGCCGCAGCGCGACGCCGAGCTCCTCCGCGATCTCGCGCCGCACCGCGGCCTCGACCGTCTCGCCGAAATCGACCTTGCCGCCGGGCAGGCCCTGAGCCCGTATCTCCCACACTCCCTGCGTCCTGCGTCGTCTTGCGGTGAGTCGGATGCGGGGGCGGGACGCGAAAAACGTATAGGGACATACGGTTGAGCGTCCCGCCCTCGCAGGCGGCCACCGCAAGACGACCCTTCGGGCCGGTTGAAAATGCCGACAGGGTGCGTCGAACGGCTTGCCCGATGCATGAGCATCGCGCTGCGCCGCCCTCCTGCCCCGTCGGCATTTTGAACCGGCGCAGGACACAGGGAGTGTGGGAGATACGGGCTGGTGCCCGGCCTCCGGCTCGCGCAGCCGCTGCACCAGCAGCAGCCGGCCGGCATCGTCGCGGATGAAGGCGCCGACGCCGAGCCGCGGAGCGCCGGTCACAGCGTCGGCCATTGGGCGAAGCCGGGATGGTCGGGCGGTTCCGCCTCCGCCGTCTGCACCCGGTCGACCAGGGCCACGCTCGGCCCGCGGCGGCAGGCCGCGATCACCTGGTCGACCGCATCGGCGGGGCCGGACAGCAGCGCCTCGACCGAGCCGTCGCGGCGGTTGCGCACCCAGCCGTCGAGCCCGGCCGCCGCGGCCTGGCCGGCCAGCCAGGCGCGGTAGCCGACGCCCTGGACCCAGCCGGTGATGCGCAGCGACACGGCCTTGCGATCAGCGCTCATTCCTCGTCCTCCGGTTCGTCCGGGAGCACGCCGCCGTACAGCGCTGCGGCGACCAGGCGGACGGCGTAGCGCGCCTCGGCCTCCAGCCGCTCGGCCTCGAACCAGTGCATGTCGACCGTCAGCGTCGGCGGGTCCGAGACGTGCAGCGCCCGGTTGCGGGCCCGGCGCAGCGTGTCGAAGCGCTCGTCCAACCCCGCCTCGGCGAACAGCGCCCCGGCATTGAGATAGGGGTCGACCGCGCGGCCGGAGGCGATCGCCTGTTCGCGCAGATGCGCCTCGACCACGGCGACGGCGAGGATCACGGTGGCGATCCAGGCGCCGGCGCCGAACACGGTCTCGAGCTCGACCAGCAGCGCCTGGGTGTGGTCGCCGACCGCCACGGCGGGACGCCCCCCGGTCCCGCGGCCGGCCATGACGTCGGCGAACCAGCGGGTGCGGACCTCCACCTCGTCACCGCCGCCTTTCACTGGGCGAAGATCTCCTCGCATTTGCGCAGGTCGCCTTCGATCCGCGTCTTCTCTGCGCTGGGCGGGCGGTTCGGGCCGGCCAGATCCTTGATCCGGGTGCAGTAGTCGGCCCAGACGCCCATCGCCCGGTCGTCGACCCGGATCATGAAGGGGTCGGTCGGGCCTGGCGGCGCCTGCAGGTCGTCGCCGCGCATCTGGGCGATCGGCGGCGGCGGCCCCGGATTCTCCGGCGGGGTGAAGCCGTCGCCGCAGCCCGCCAGGAGCAGCGCCGGCAGGACGATACGGAGGATTCGGTTCATGGCGTTCTCCCGGCCCTCAGGCCGCTGCGAATTCCAGGATCTTCTGGTCGACCGCCAGGCTGTCGCCCGGCTTGGCGTGCAGGGTCCCGACCACGCCGTCGCGCTCGGCCCGCAGGATGTTCTCCATCTTCATCGCCTCGACCACCGCCAGCTCCTGCCCGGCGCGCACCGGGTCGCCCGGGGCGACCGCGACCGAGACCAGGAGCCCGGGCATCGGCGACAGCAGGAAGCGCGACATGTCGGGCGGCGCCTTGACCGGCATCAGCTCGGCCAGCGCCGCAGCGCGCGGCGTCAGCAGCACCAGGTCGGCCTCGCCGCCGGCATGGGTCAGGCGCAGCCCCACCGGGCGGCGGTCGACCTGCGCCACCATCCGCGCGCTATCCACCGCGCCGTCGAACAGCAGCTCGCCCGGCCGCCAATGCCCCCGGATGGCGAAGGACCGGCCGTCGAGCGTCACGCGCCAGCCATCGGCATCCTCCGCCACCGTCACCGGCCGGTTCTGCCGGCCGGCGCGCAGCACCCAGTCGCGCGCGCCCTGCCCCGCGCCGCGCAACGCCCGGCGGTGCAGCAGGGCGGCGCCGAGCGCCGCGACCCGGTCGGCGGCCTCGCCCGCCGGTGCCGTGCCATGAAAGCCGTCCGGGAACTCCTCGGCGATGAAGCGCGTGGTCAGCCGGCCCTCGACGAAGCGCGGATGGTGCATCAGCGCCGCCAGGAACGGGATGTTGTGGTTCACGCCGCGGATCACGAAGCCGTCGAGGGCGCTGCGGATCGAGGCGATCGCCGCGGTCCGGTTCGCCCCGATGCCGATCAGCTTGGCGATCATCGGGTCGTAATGCATCGAGATCTCGCCGCCCTCGTCGACGCCGGTGTCGACGCGGACCTGCGGCCCCTCCTCCGGCGCGCGGTAGCGGGTCAGGCGGCCGATCGAGGGCAGGAAGCCGCGCAGCGGGTCCTCGGCATAGACCCGGGCCTCGATCGCCCAGCCGTCGAGCCGCACATCCTCCTGCCGGAACGGCAGCTCCTCGCCGGCGGCGATGCGGATCATCAGCTCGACCAGGTCGAATCCGGTCACCGCCTCGGTCACCGGATGCTCGACCTGCAGCCGGGTGTTCATCTCCAGGAAATAGAAGGAGCGGTCGGCGCCGACGATGAACTCGACCGTGCCGGCGGAGCGGTAGCCGACCGCGCGGGCCAGGGCGCAGGCCTCGGCCCCCATCGCCCGCCGGGTCGCCTCGTCGAGAAAGGGCGACGGCGCCTCCTCGATCACCTTCTGGTGGCGGCGCTGGATCGAGCATTCGCGCTCGCCGAGATGGACGGTGTTGCCGTGGGCGTCGGCCAGCACCTGGATCTCGATGTGCCGCGGCTGCTCGATGAACTTCTCGGCGAAGACCCGGTCGTCGCCGAAGGCGGAGCGCGCCTCGTTGCGGGCGGAGCGGAAGCCGTCGCGCGCCTCGTCGTCGTTGCCGGCGACGCGCATGCCCTTGCCGCCGCCGCCGGCCGAGGCCTTGATCATCACCGGATAGCCGATGCGGCGGGAGACCTCGACCGCCTCCTCCTCGTCCGCGATCGGCGCCAGGTGGCCGGGCACGGTCGAGACGCCGGCGGCCTGGGCCAGCTTCTTCGATTCGATCTTGTCGCCCATCGCCTCGATGGCGCCGACGCCGGGGCCGATGAAGGCGATGCCCGCCGCCTCCAGCGCCGCGCAGAAGCGCGGATTCTCCGACAGGAAGCCGTAGCCGGGATGCACCGCCTGGGCGCCGGTCGAACGACAGGCATCGATGATGCGGTCGATCGCCAGATAGGACTGGGCCGAGGGCGCAGGGCCGATCGGCACCGCCTCGTCGGCCATGCGGACATGCACCGCGTCGGCGTCGGCCTCGGAATAGACGGCCACGGTCTTGATGCCCATGCGCCGCGCGGTCCGGATGACGCGGCAGGCGATCTCGCCGCGATTGGCGATCAGGATCTTGTCGAACATCGTCCCTTCGGAGGCGGTCGGGCCATGGGCGCAAGATTGCGTCCCAGTCATGCCGCGCCGCAACAGGAAAGCGGTGGGGCTTGCTTCCGCCTACTCCCCCGCCGGCGGCAGCACGCGCCCGGCGACCGGCGAGGACAGGATCAGGGAGGAGGTGGTGGCGCCGAAGGCGGCGAGGCGCAGCAGGATCTCGTCGAGATGCTGGATCGACCGGGCCACGACCTTGAACACATAGGCGTCCTCGCCCGCGACCTCGTGACACTCCACCACCTCGGGCACGGTGCGGGCGAAGGCCTCGACCGCCGGGAACGTCTCGGCCCGGCAGCGCAGCCGGACGAAGGCGGACAGGCCGTAGCCGAGCCGGGCGCGGTCGATCTCGGCCCGGAAGCCCTTGATCACGCCCTGGTCCTCCAGCCGCTTCACCCGCTCGGCCACCGCCGGCGGCGACAGGCCGACCAGCCGGCCGAGCTCGGCATAGCTGGCGCGGGCGTTCTCCTGCAGCGCCAGCACCAGGGTGCGACCGATGGCATCGAGGCGGAGTTTCACGTCCATCCGAATCGCCCCCGTTGGTTTCAATCCCGCATTGGTTTAATCGAAGGGCCGGCGAACCACCATTCGCGATCGTTTTGTCGTAACACGACGTAACACGAGGCCGGCGGCACCCCACACGTGATGACCGATCCCTTCCTGTTCGCCAAAGGCGTCGCGCTCGGTATCGCCATTGCCGCGCCGGTCGGCCCGATCGGCGTCCTCTGCATCCGCAGGACACTGATCCACGGCCCCCGCTTCGGCATCCTGACCGGCATCGGCGCCGCCTTCGCGGACGGGCTGTTCGGTCTGATCGCCGCCTTCGGCATGGTGGCGCTGAGCGCCTGGCTGATCACCGTGAAGGACGCGCTGCACCTGGTCGGCGGCACCGTGCTGGCCGTGCTGGCCGTGCGCACCCTGCTGCATGCCGGCCATATCGAGCGCGACCCCGAGACCGGGCGGACCGAGGGCAGCGAGGTCACGGCGGTGGTCACCGCCTTCCTGCTGACCCTCAGCAATCCGATGACGATCCTGACCTTCGCCACCGCCTTCACCGCGGTCGGGCTGGCGGAAACGCTGTCCTTCGCCTCCGGCCTGATCCTGGTCGCCGGCGTGCTGCTCGGTTCCGCCTCCTGGTTCACGACGCTGAGCTTCGTCGTCTCCGCCACCGGCGGCCGCCTGACGCCGCGGACGCTCTTGTGGATCGACCGCGTCGCCGGGGTGCTGCTGCTGCTGTTTGCCGCCTACATGTTCCTGGCGCTGTATTTCCGCTGGTAGCCGCTCCGCTTCGTTCTGGCGGATTGACAAGCCGCGCCGCTCTGGCCGAGTGTGCCCGCCCTGCCGGGAGGCTCGAGACTCCCGCCCGGAGAACTGAACGGACGCGTCCTGGTATGAATCTTTCGATCCTCCGCGCCGGTGTGGCGCTGCTCCCGCTTCTGTTCGCCGCCCAGGCGCTCGCGCAGCAGGCCGCGCCCCCGGCACCACCCGCCAAGCCGGCGGAGGCACCCGCGGCCCCGGCCGCCCAGCCGGCGCCGGCGCAAGGCCAGCCGGCGCAGGCGGCGCCGCAGGGACAGCAGATCCCGCTGCCGAAGGAATTCAAGATCGATGCGGGCGGCTGGAAGGGCGGCGCCGTTCCCAACCCGACCAATGGTCAGTTCGCCTATTGCGGCATCCAGAAGCCCTATGACGGCAACCAGCTGCTGTCCTTCCAGATGGCTCCCGACTACGCCTTCAACGTGGCCGTGATCCGGAAGGACTGGGGGCTGAAGGAAGGCGACAAGGGCCAGGGCCGCATCCGGGTGGATGGCAGCTTCGACAAGAGCTTCGAGGCGCTGCCGGTCAACCCCGAAGCCTTCGTCCTGCCGGCCGCGGCGCAGAGCGGGGACCTGTTCCAGGCCCTGGCCAAGGGCAACAAGGCGATCGTGACCACCCCGAAGGGCGAGTACACCTTCGCCCTCAGCGGCACCGGGGCCGGCCTCGGCGCGCTGAAGAGCTGCATCGACGCCGCGCGCCAGCTGCTGACCCAGGCCCGGGCCAACACCCCGCCGGCCGACCCGCGCGCGCTGATCGGCGCCCAGGGCTTCGGCATGCCGGTGGGCGCGCTGCAGGACATCCTGAATGGCGCCGGCCTGCAGAATGTCGGCATCGCCGATCCGCGCAAGCTGCCGCGCGACCCGCTGCAGATCAACCAGGCCTGGCAGGTCGGCACCGACGGCAAGGTCGTCGGCGGCCTGCACCAGGAGCCGCGCGGCGACGCGGTCGAGATCGACCAGTTCGCCAAGCGCTATCTGGAGATCATGAAGTCGGTCTGCGGCACCGACTGGCAGAGCAGCGACCAGCCGGCCACGATCGAGGGCCCCTATGCCGTCAAGCGGGCCGAGCTGAGCTGCACGATGAACCAGCAGAAGATCGCCGCGGCGCTGGTCTTCACCCTCGACGACAATTACTACAGCGCCTTCTTCCACCAGGCGTTGCAGACCGACAAGGCGCTGGCGGAAGACGCCTCGAACAAGCTGGCCACCTTCATCCAGACGCAGATGGCCGCGGTCGAGGCGGAGAAGCAGAAGCAGAAGCAGCAGCAGAACGGCCAGGCCGCCCCGCAAGGCGCGGCGCCGGACGCCGGCCAGCCCGCCGCCCCGGCCACGCCCGCAACGCCGCCGGCCGAGGGCGCCCAGCCGCCCGCGGCCGCGCCCGGCTCCGGCGGCTGACGACCGAAACCACCACGGCACGCGACACGAGGGCGGATCCATCCCGGATCCGCCCTTGTTGTTTCCGGCAGGAACCGGTCAAGATCACGGGAGGATGGAGGCCTCGATGACGCACGCCGCCCGACCACCGGCCGAGACGGACGCCCGGGACAGCCTGACCGAGCCGGCCGACATCGCGGCGCTGGCCGCCTCCGACCACCGCGACCCGTTCGGCGTGCTCGGCCCCCATCCCGCCGGAAGCGGCACGGTGCTGCGCTGCTTCCGCCCCGACGCCGTGGCGGTCGAGGCGATCGACCCGGACAGCGGCGCGGTGCTGGCACGGCTGGCCCGGCGGCATGCCGACGGGGTGTTCGACGGCCGGATCGATCGCCCCTTCCCGCAGCGCTACCGGCTGCGCATCGACTACGGCACGGCCGGCGGGATGTGGGAGATCGAGGATCCCTATCGCTTCCCGTCCAGCTTCGGCGAGCTCGACCTCCATCTGCTGGGCGAGGGCACGCATCTGGAGCTCTATGAGCGGCTCGGCGCCCATCCGCGGACGCTGGACGGGGTGGACGGCACGGTCTTCGCCGTCTGGGCGCCGAACGCCCGCCGCGTCGCCGTGGTCGGCGACTTCAACAGCTGGGACGGCCGGCTGCACCCGATGCGGCTGCATCCCGGCATCGGCGTGTGGGAGATCTTCCTGCCCGGCGTCGGACCCGGCGCGGCCTACAAGTTCGAGATCCGCGGCCCGACCGGCGACCTGCTGCCGCTGAAGACCGACCCCTTCGCCTTCCGGGCCGAGCATCCGCCGAAGACCGCCTCGATCGTGCACGGCCTGCCCGACCCCAGCTGGGACGACGGCCAGTGGCTGGTCGGGCGCGCGGCGGCGCAGCGGCGCGACGCGCCGATCAGCATCTACGAGGTGCATCCCGGCTCGTGGCGCCGGGTGCCGGAGGACGGCGGCCGGCCGCTGTCCTGGCGCGAGCTGGGCGACCAGCTGGTGCCCTACGCCGCCGGCCTCGGCTTCACCCATATCGAGCTGCTGCCGGTCAGCGAATATCCGTTCGACGGGTCCTGGGGCTATCAGCCGATCGGCCTCTATGCCCCGACCAGCCGCTTCGGCCCGCCGGAGGATTTCGCCGCCTTCGTCGACCGCTGCCACCGCGCTGGGCTGGGAGTGCTGCTGGACTGGGTGCCCGGGCATTTCCCCAAGGACGAGCACGGCCTGGCCCGGTTCGACGGCACCGCCCTCTACGAGCACGCCGATCCGCGCCAGGGCATGCACCAGGACTGGGGCACGCTGATCTACAATTACGGCCGGGCCGAGGTGCGCAACTTCCTGCTCGGCAATGCCCTCTTCTGGCTCGACCGCTTCCATGTCGACGGTCTGCGGGTCGATGCCGTGGCCTCGATGCTCTACCTCGACTACAGCCGCAAGGCCGGGGAATGGGTGCCGAACCGCTTCGGCGGCCGCGAGAACCTGGAGGCGGTGGAGTTCCTGCGCCAGACCAATGTCGAGGTGTTCGGCCGGCACGAAGGCGTGACCACCGTGGCCGAGGAATCGACCGCCTGGCCCGCCGTGTCGCGCCCCGCCCATCTCGGGGGCCTGGGCTTCGGCTACAAGTGGAACATGGGGTGGATGAACGACACCCTGCGCTACATGCAGAAGGACCCGGTGCACCGCCACTGGCACCATTCCGACCTGACCTTCGGCCTGCTCTACGCCTTCAGCGAGAACTTCGTGCTGCCGCTGAGCCACGACGAGGTGGTGCACGGCAAGGGGTCGCTGCTGGGCAAGATGCCGGGCGACGACTGGCAGCAATTCGCCAACCTTCGCGCCTATTACGGCTTCATGTGGGCCCATCCGGGCAAGAAGCTGCTGTTCATGGGCGGCGAGTTCGCCCAGCGCAACGAATGGGACCACGACCGCAGCCTGGACTGGCACCTCTTGGACGGCGAGCGCCATGCCGGGGTGCAGCGGCTGATCGGCGACCTGAACCGCCTGTACCGCGAGCTGCCGGCCCTGCATGTGCACGACTGCGAGCCGCAGGGCTTCGACTGGGTCGACGCCAGCAACAGCGCCGATTCGATCCTGGTCTGGCTGCGCCGCGGCAACGAGGGCGACCGGCCGGTGCTGGCGGTGTCGAACTTCACCCCGGTGCCGCGCCAGGGCTACCGCATCGGCGTGCCCCATGGCGGCCGCTGGGTCGAGCGGCTGAACACCGACGCCCAGATCTATGGCGGCTCCGGCATGGGCAATTTCGGCGGGGTCGAGGCCGAAACCGCACCCTGGCATGGCCGCCCCTGCTCGATGCTCGTCACCCTGCCGCCGCTGGCGACCGTGCTGTTCGAATGGGCGGGGTGAGGCGGCGATCCAGTCCGATGTAGGTTGGGTTCGCGGCAGCGAACCCAACAGGCACAGGTCGCGCGTTGGGTTCGCCAGGGCGAACCCAACCTACGATTTCTGGTGGTATGGGCGGTGAAGCTGCCCCGCCGCTACGGCTTCGCCGCCTCGGCCTGGCGCTTCAGCTCCTCCGCCGTGCGGGCGATCTGGGCCTGCAGGTCGGCGAGCTGCTGGCGGACCGCGGCCAGGTCGCCCTGGGTCTTGCCCAGCTGCTCGGTCGCCTGCGCCAGCTGGCCGTTCACCGCGGCGGCGTCGGCGTTGAGCCGGCCGTAGCTGTCGCGCTGCGCCGCCTCCTGCCCACGCAGCTGCTCCAGCCGGCCATCGGCATCGGCGATCTCCGCCTGCCTGGCGGCGAGCTGCGAATCGGCGGCCTGCGCCTGCTGCTGCGTCGCCTGGATCCGCGCCGCGGCCGCGTCGGCCTCCTGCGCCGCCTGGTCGCGGCGCCGGGTGGCATCCGCCAGGGCGGCCCGGCCCTGCTGGAGCAGGGCCTGCAGCTTTTCCGATTCGGCCTTCAGCGCGTCGCGGTCGGCGCCGGCCCGCTTCAGCGCCGCCAGCTCCTGCTCCGCCGCCTCCAGCCGGCCCTGCAGCCCGTCGCGGGACTGGCCGGCGCTGCGGCTTTCGACGCCGAGATAGATCGCCGCGACCAGGGCGACGAAGGCAACGATGATCGCGGCGATGACGGCGATTCGCGGCCCTTCCGGATCGCGCGGGGGAACCTGGTGCGGATCGGTCGGCGC
This sequence comes from Inquilinus sp. NPDC058860, assembly GCF_042743185.1. Taxonomy (NCBI): domain Bacteria; kingdom Pseudomonadati; phylum Pseudomonadota; class Alphaproteobacteria; order Rhodospirillales; family Rhodospirillaceae; genus Inquilinus; species Inquilinus sp. NPDC058860. Next base: position 81,936 of record NZ_JBHYMS010000014.1, read on the forward strand.
GGCCGGGCTGTGGTCGGGATCGGCGAGGGTCGTCACGCGGTCGGTCCTTTCGGCAGGTCGGCTGGGCAACGCCTAGCGGCGAAACTTGGTGAAAACGTGTCGGCGGTGGCGGCGGCGCGATGGCCGGTGGACGGCCCCCCGCCGCGGGCCCCATCCTGCCCGCGGGACAGGATCGAAGGAACCCCGCGATGCCGCTGCCCGATCGGATTCCGGCCGGACGCCCCTGGCCGCTCGGCGCCACGCCGGCGGCGGACGGGGTGAATTTCGCCCTGTTCTCCGCCCATGCCGAGCGGGTCGAGCTGTGCCTGTTCGATGCCGAGGGGCGGCAGGAGGTCGCGCGCCGGGACCTGCCGGCCCGCACCGACCAGGTCTGGCACGGTTTTCTGCCCGGCGCCGGGGCCGGCACGGTCTACGGCTTCCGCGTCCACGGTCCCTATGCACCCTTGGACGGCCACCGCTTCAACCCGAACAAGCTGCTGCTGGACCCCTATGCCCGCGGCCTGGCCGGCGGCTTCCGGTGGGACGATTCGGTGCATGGCTACACCCGCGGCGACCCGGCGGCCGACCTGTCCTTCGACCCGCGCGACAGCGCCCCCTTCGTGCCGAAATCGGTGGTGGTCGACCCGGCCCACGACTGGGAGGGCGACGAGGCGCCGCGCACGCCCTGGTCCGACACGGTGATCTACGAGGCCCATGTCCGCGGCCTGACCATGCGCCACCCGGGCGTGCCGGAGCCGCTGCGCGGCACGCTGGGCGGGCTGGCCCATCCGGTGATGGTCGACCATCTGCACCGGCTCGGCGTCACCGCGGTCGAGCTGATGCCGGTGCACGCCTTCCTGGACGAGCGGGCGCTGGTGGAGCGCGGCCTGAAGAACTACTGGGGCTACAACACCGCCGCCTTCTTCGCCGTCCATCCGTCCTATGCCGGCCCCCTGCCTCCGCTGGAGGCGCTGCGCAACGCGGTCAAGGCGCTGCACCGGGCCGGCATCGAGGTGATCCTCGACGTCGTCTACAACCACACGGCGGAAAGCGACGTCTTCGGCCCGACCCTGAACTTCCGCGGCATCGACAACCTGTCCTACTACCAGCACGCGGCACATGACCGGCGCGAGCCGTTCAACCCGACCGGCACCGGCAACGCGCTCGACCTCGGCCATCCGCGGGTGCTGCAGATGGTGATGGACAGCCTGCGCTGGTGGGTCGAGGCGGCGCATGTCGACGGCTTCCGCTTCGACCTGGCCACCACCCTGGCCCGGGTGGAGTGCGAGTTCACCCCCGCCGCCCCCTTCCTGCAGGCGGTGGCGCAGGACCCGGTGCTGGCCCATGCCAAGCTGATCGCCGAGCCCTGGGACATCGGGCCCGGCGGCTGGCGCGTCGGCGAATTCCCCACGGGCTGGTCGGAGTGGAACGACCGATACCGCGACGGCGTCCGCCGTGCCTGGCGTGGCGATCCGGGCCAGCGGCCGGAGCTGGCGCGGCGCGTCTCGGCCTCCGCCGACCTGTTCGACCGTGACGGCCGCGGCGCCCGGACCAGCATCAACTTCGTCACCGCCCATGACGGCTTCACCCTGGCCGACCTCGTCTCCTACGCGCAGAAGCACAACGAGGCGAATGGCGAGGGCAACCGCGACGGCACCGGCGACAACCATTCCGACAATGGCGGCGTCGAGGGGCCGACCGACGATCCGGCGATCCTGGCCCGGCGGCTGCGCCGGCGGCGCAACCTGCTGGCCACGCTGCTGTTCAGCCAGGGCGTGCCGATGCTGCTGGGCGGCGACGAGCTGGGCCACAGCCAGCAGGGCAACAACAACGCCTATTGCCAGGACGGACCGCTGACCTGGCCGGACTGGGCCGCCGCCGATCCCGCCTTCCTCGATTTCGCGGCCCGGGTCGTGGCGCTGCGCCGGGTCCATCCGGCCCTGCGCCAGCCCCGGTTCCTGCACGGTGCCCCGGATGGGCCGGACGACCTGCCCGACATCGCCTGGCTGCGGCCGGACGGCCAGCCCATGGCCTCGGCCGACTGGGACGACCCGGCCGGCGTCGGCCTCGGCGTGCTGCTGAGCGAGCCGGGCACGCCGCCGCTGCTGCTGCTGCTCAACCCCGGGCCGGCGGACATCCCCTTCGTCCTGCCGCCCGGCGGCGCCTGGCACCCCTGGCTCGACACGGCGCGGACGCCCGCCGTGCCGCGGCTGGATGCGGCGGCGGCCTATCCGCTGATGGCGGAAAGCTTGGCCTTGCTGGCGCTCGGCGCCGCCTCGCCCGCAGAGATCGGGAATGAATTGCAATAAAGCTGCGATTGTTTCTCAATCACAGAAGTAAAACTTTACGGAATCCTGTAATCGTTCTAAGGTGCGCCCTCCGAATTGACGAACACCGGCCGAGGCGACGATGCAGGGCGACAAGAAAGTCATCACCCACCTGAACGCGGTGCTGAAGAACGAACTGACCGCGATCAACCAGTATTTCCTGCATGCGCGGATGCTCAAGAACTGGGACATCAAGCGCCTGGCCAAGAAGGTGTATGAGGAATCGATCGGCGAGATGAAGCATGCCGATCTGCTGATCGAGCGCATCCTGGTGCTGGAAGGCCTGCCGAACCTGCAGGATCTCGGCAAGCTCGGCATCGGCGAGAACGTGCCGGAGATGCTGGAATCCGATCTCGGCCTCGAGACCTTCAACCAGAAGACGGTGAAGGAGGCGATGGCGCATTGCGAATCGGTGCGCGACTTCGTCTCCAAGGACATCCTGCTGAAGATCCTGGGCGACACCGAGGAGCACATCGACTGGCTCGAATCGCAGCAATACCTGATCAGCCAGATGGGCGTGCAGAACTACATCCAGCTGGTGTCGACCGACGAGGAGTGACGGGATCGTCCCTCCCTGCTTCGGGCAGCCCCGCTTCGGCGGGGCTTTTTTCTGCCCGGGAGATTGCATCGCGGAGCCGGCACCCAACCTGATACGGAGGCCCATCAGCGCCGGGAGAAGACCGATGCCCCGCAGCGTGCCGATCGTCCTGCTGGCGGCCCTCGTGCCCGCCACCGCCCTGGCCCATCACGGCTGGAGCTCCTACGACGCCAACACCACGCTCACGCTCTCGGGGCCGATCGAGACCGCGAGCTACCAGAACCCGCATGGCCTGATCACCCTGACCCAGGAGGGCAAGACCTGGCAGGTGGTGCTGTCGCCGCCGTCGCGCATGGACCGGCGCGGCCTGCCGCGCGAGGACCTGGCCGTCGGCACGCCCGTGACCGTGGTCGGCTATCCCAGCCGGGCGGTCGCGGACGAGATGCGGGCCGAGCGGATCACGATCGGCGGCCGCACCGTCGAGCTGCGCTGAGCCGATGGAGCACGGCCCCAGGGGCAGCGGCCTTCTCGCCGAGGGCGCGGCGCTGCTCGAGCACTCCCCTTTCGGCGCGCTGATGCGCGATTCGCTGTGGCTCTACCCGGCGGCCAACCTGCTGCACCTGCTCGGGCTGGTGCTGCTGGTCGGCGGCATCGGGCTGCTCGACCTCCGCCTCGTCGGCTTCGGCCGCGCGCTGCCGGTCCGCGTGGTGTCGCGCCTGCTGACCCGGGTCGCGCTGGTCGGCCTGGCGCTGATGGCCGCGACCGGTGCTGCGCTGTTCGCCGCCGATGCCGGGCCGCTGGCCGCGACCGACATCTTTCAGTTGAAGATCCTGGTGATCGCGGCGGCGCTGGCCAACGCGATCGCCTTCCGCTGGCTGTGGCAGCGCTCGCTGCCCGACTGGGACCATACCCCGCCGCTGCTCGGCCGGATCCAGGCGGCGGGGTCGATCGTGCTCTGGTTTTTTGCCGGCGCCCTCGGCCGGCTGATCGCTTACGGTTGAACCTACGTCTGCGCCCGGTCACCGCTTCGGCTTGTTGATCGCCTCGATCTGGCGCTGCAGGTCATCGAGCTTCTGGCGCAGCGTATCGATCGATCCCTGCTCCGACGGAGCGGCGGCCGGCGCCGGTGCCGCCGGCTGGGAGGGCTGCCCACCTTTGCCGGCCTGGGGGCCGAAGGGGGTGAACATCTGCATCGCCCGCTCGAACAGGGCCATGTTCTGCTTGCCCATTTCCTCCAGCGCGCCGCCGAACGGGAACACCCCGCTGACGTCCTTGAAGTACTGGCGCATCTGGTCCTGGTTGCGGGCGAAGGCCTCCATCGAGGATTCGAGGTAGCGCGGCACCATGAACTGCAGGTTGTCGCCGTACAGGCTGATCAGCTGCCGCAGGAAGCCGATCGGCAGCATGTTCTGGCCCTTGCCCTCCTCCTCGACGATGATCTGGGTCAGCACCGAGCGGGTGATGTCTTCGCCGGTCTTGGCGTCGTAGACCACGAATTCCGTGCCGTCCTTGACCATCTGGGCCAGGTTCTCGAGCGTCACATAGCTCGACGTCGCGGTGTTGTAGAGCCGGCGGTTGGCATATTTCTTGATGGTGATGGGAGCGCTCTTCGGCTCCTCGGCCGACGGGGCGGTTCCAGGGGCGGCCTGACTGGTCGGCATGGGTGTCCCTATCGCTTCTTCCGGCCGCGGGCTCACGGCCGCTTTCACTGAATTGAGGCCTATACTGGTCCGACCGGGGCGGCATGTCACGATCCTTTCGCATCGCAACACGCGCCGGGCATAGGCAGGCCCGGCGGGGCCGACTATGATCGCCGCCGATGACCGCGCCGAAACCGCCCCATGATCCGCCGCCCGGCGACGGCGACAGCCCGGACGACCTGGCCCGCCGCTTCCTCGATCTCTGGCAAGAGCATTGGACCGCAACCCTGACCGATCCCGAGACGCTGCGCGGCTGGGCCGCCCTGCTGGATCCCGGCCATGTGTCGCGGATCATGACGGGCTTAAGCGGGAGGGCCGGCGATGACGCTGCGCCTCGGCCCCCGGCCGCTGCCGCTGCATCTGGCCGCGGCGGCGGCGAGCCTGACGAGCGGGATCGCCGCATTGCCGCTCTCGAGGAACGCGTCGCCCGGCTCGAAGCCGCTGTGGCCGGAGCCGCTGCGCCGCGCCGCCGAACGCCTCGCAAGCCTACCCCCTGACGCCGCCGGCGCCGCCCTGGCGCGGGAGGCGACGCGGCGCGCCGCCGGCTTCCTGACCGGGCTGGAGCGCTACATCCGCCACCCCTATCGCCGCGGCCTGCCGGAGGCACCGGTGCTGTGGCGGGACGGATCGGCCCGGCTGCGGGACTACGGGTCGACGGAGGGGGGCCCCGCCGACGGGCTGCCGCTGCTGGTGGTGCCGTCGATGGTCAACCGCGCCTATGTGCTGGATCTGACGGCGGAGCGCAGCCTGCTGCGCTTCCTGTCGGCGCAGGGCCTGCGGCCGCTGCTGCTCGAATGGGACGTGCCGGACGCGGCCGAGCGCGACTTCACCCTGACCGACGTGCTCCTGCGGCGGCTGGAGCCGGCGCTGGACGCCGTTCTCGCGGCTGCGAAAGGACCGGTCGGGCTGCTGGGCTACTGCATGGGCGGCACGCTGGCGGCGGCGCTGGCGGCGCGGCGACCGGACGACATCGCCGGCATCGCCTTCATGGCCGCCCCTTGGGACTTCCATGCCGATGCACCGCACCAGGCCGAGATCGGCCGGATGGCGGCGGCGGCCAGCCTGGCCGTCATCGCGTCGCTCGGCGTACTGCCGGTCGACGGCATCCAGGCGCTGTTCACCACGCTCGACCCGCTGACCGCCCTGCGCAAGTTCAGCGCCTTCGGCCGGCTGGCCCCCGGCTCACCAGAAGCGGAACGCTTCGTGGCGCTCGAAGACTGGCTGAACGACGGCATCCCGCTGCCGGGGCCGGTGGCGCTGGAATGCCTGGCCGGCTGGTATGGCGAGAACATGCCCGGCCGCGGCGCATGGCGGATCGACGGCGCGCCGGTGCGGCCGGAGGCGATCCGCCGGCCCAGCCTGCACCTGATCCCGGCCCGCGACCGCATCGTGCCGCCGGCCAGCGCCCGCGCTTTGGCCGAGCGCATGCCGGGCGCCGAGCGGATCGAGCCGACGCTCGGCCATATCGGCATGGTGGTCGCCGGCGGCGCCGAGACCCAGGTCTGGCGGCCGCTGGCGGCATGGCTGGCCGCCGCTATTCGAACCGGAGGGACAACGTCACCGGCGCGGCCGAAAGCCCGTCGTAGCGCAGCGTCACGGTCCCGCCGGGCGCCGGCTGCGCCGGCGGGCCGAAGGAACCGAGGCTGACCAGCTGCCCCGGCCGCAGCGCCTCGCCCCGCGCCGCGAGGTCCTGCGCCAGCCAGGTCACCGCGTTCAGCGGATGGCCGAGGATGGCGGCGCCCGGCGCCTCGGTCAGCACCTTGCCGCTGCCGTCGGCCAGCGAGACCGTCATCGTCGCCAACCGCTCGGCGAAGCCGGGGTCGATCGCGATCGGCTCTCCCAGCACGCCGAGGCGCGCACCCACATTAATTGCAGCAATCGAGGCCGCGGTCGGCTTCTCGTCCGGCGCCAGGGCCAGGTCGGCCAGCTCGATGAAGGGGCGGAGCGCCGAGAGATGCGCCAGCACCTCGGCCGGCGTCTTCGCCTGGTTGACGCCGGCGTCGCCGATCACGGCGACCAAGTCGGCCTCGACCAGCGGCCTGGCGGCGAAGCCGGCCGGGACCGGCGTGCCCGGCGCCAGCAGCATCCGCTGCAGCAGCACGCCCGAGACCGGATGGTCGACGCCCAGCCGTTCCTGCATCGCCTTGCCGGTCAGGCCGACCTTGTAGCCGACCGGCGGACCGGCATCGGGCGCGAGGTCCCGGACCAGCGTCTTCTGGACGCAGGCGGCGGTGGCGTCGTCGATCCCGGCGAGGCCGGACACGGTCGCCTTCGCCCGCCAGGCCGCGGCCGCACGCGCGGCAATGGCGGCGCAATCCTCGGCCGCCAGCGCCGGCATCGTTCCCACCAGCGCGGCCAGCGCCAAGGCCCGCAGCAACGACTTGCGCATCGATCCCTCCCCCCTTCGCCCAGCCCCTCCCGTCGCGGTTGCACAGGCGGAAGGGCAGTGGCTATCGTCACCTTAGCGCAATTCGACCGGTGCGGCCCGGCCGCGCCGAACAGCAAAGGGAAACGCCCCTATGACCAATGTCGTCATCGCCGCAGCCGCGCGCACGCCGGTCGGGGCCTTCAGCGGTGCCTTCGCCGCCGTGCCGGCGCATGAGCTGGGCACCGCCGCGATCACCGCGGCGCTGGGCCGGGCCAAGGTCGAGGCCGCCGAGGTCGACGAGGTGGTGCTGGGCCAGGTGCTGACCGCCGCCGTCGGCCAGAACGCGGCGCGCCAGGCCGCGATCGCCGCCGGAATCCCGCGCGAGGCCACCGCCTACGGCATCAACCAGGTCTGCGGCTCCGGCCTGCGCACGGTGGCGCTGGGCGGCCAGGCGATCGCCCTGGGCGACGCCCGCATCGTCGTCGCCGGCGGGCAGGAGAGCATGTCGCTGGCGCCGCACGCGCTGCATCTGCGCAGCGGCACCAAGATGGGCGACGCCAAGATGGTCGACACCATGATCCGCGACGGGCTGTGGGACGCCTTCAACGGCTATCACATGGGCAACACGGCGGAGAACGTGGCCCGGCAGTGGCAGATCACCCGCGACGAGCAGGACCGCTTCGCGCTGGCGTCGCAGCAGAAGGCGGCGGCGGCGCAGCGCGAGGGCCGGTTCAAGGACGAGATCGTCCCGGTCACGGTCAAGGGCCGCAAGGGCGACACCGTGATCGACGCCGACGAGTACCTGAAGCCGGACACCACGATTGAGGTGCTGGCCAAGCTGCGCCCGGCCTTCGATAAGGAGGGCACGGTCACCGCCGGCAACGCCTCCGGCCTCAATGACGGCGCCGCGGCGCTGGTGCTGATGACCGAGGAGGAAGCGGCGCGTCGGGGCATCACTCCGCTGGCCCGCATCGCCTCCTGGGCCACGGCCGGCGTCGACCCGGCGGTGATGGGCTCGGGCCCGATCCCGGCCAGCCGCGCGGCGCTGAAGAAGGCCGGCTGGACCGCCGAGCAGCTGGACCTGGTCGAAGCCAACGAGGCCTTCGCCGCCCAGGCCTGCGCGGTGAACAAGGATATGGGCTGGGACCCGGCCCGGGTGAACGTCAATGGCGGCGCCATCGCCATCGGCCACCCGATCGGCGCGTCGGGCGCCCGGATCCTGACCACCCTGCTGTACGAGATGGGCCGGCGGGACGCGAAGAGGGGCCTGGCCACCCTGTGCATCGGCGGCGGCATGGGCATCGCGCTCTGCGTCGAACGCTGAGACCGGCGCCTCTCCGCTGAGGCGCCGCTTCCGGGGCCGCCCGCCGATCTCTCTCGTCGCGGCCGGCGGCCCTTCAAATCCAACCCTGGGAGGACGCTATGGGACGTGTAGCGGTGGTGACCGGCGGGACGAGAGGGATTGGCGAGGCGATCTCGCTGGCCCTGAAGGAGAAGGGCTACAAGGTCGCCGCGACCTATGCCGGCAATGATGACGCCGCCCGCGCCTTCAGCGAGCGGCACGGCATCAGCGTCTACAAGTTCGACGTCGCCGATTTCGAGCAGTGCCAGGCCGCGATCGCCAGGATCGAGGCCGAGCTCGGGCCGGTCGAGGTGCTGGTCAACAACGCCGGCATCACCCGCGACGGCACCATCCACAAGATGGACCGCCATGCCTGGGACGCGGTGATCGACACCAATCTCGGCTCCTGCTTCAACATGTGCCGCTGCGTCATCGACGGCATGCGGGCGCGCAATTTCGGCCGGATCGTCAACATCGGCTCGATCAACGGCCAGGCCGGCCAGTACGGCCAGGTGAACTACGCCGCGGCGAAGTCCGGCATCCACGGCTTCACCAAGGCGCTGGCGCAGGAAGGTGCCGGCAAGGGCATCACCGTCAACGCCATCGCGCCCGGCTACATCGACACCGACATGGTCCGCGCCGTGCCGCCGAACGTGCTGGAGAAGATCGTCGCCAAGGTGCCGGTCGGCCGCCTGGGCAAGGCGTCGGAGATCGCCCGCGGCGTGCTGTTCCTGGTCGATGACGAGGGCGGCTTCATCACCGGCTCGACCCTGTCGATCAACGGCGGCCAGCACATGTATTGAGGCGCCCCGGGGAGGGCCCGGACCGGACCGGTCCTCCCCTACGCCGCCTCGGCCGTTCCCTCCACCCGGTCCCGGAAGCTCTGCCCCCAGGCCTTCATGGCGTCGAGCACCGGGGCCAGGGTGCGGCCGTATTCGGTCAGCGAATACTCCACCCGCGGCGGCACCTCGGCGAAGACCCGCCGGTTCAGGATGCCGTCCGCCTCCAGCTCGCGCAGCTGCAGCGTCAGCGAGCGCTGCGTCGCGCCGCCGACGGTCTTCCGCAACTCGCCGAAGCGCTTCGGCCCGTCCAGCAGCTGGTACAGGATCACCGGCTTCCACTTGCCGCCCATGACGGCGAGCGTGACCTCGACCGCGCAGCCGTAGGACCGGCGGGCCTGTTCTCGTGGCGGCATTTCGTCTCCATAGGTGCAAAGGAGTATCCTATGGCAAGAAATGTTGCCTTCTTGCGTCGAGGCCTGCAAGCCGCAACATAGCGCCCATGCCGCTATCCGGCGGCGATCCCGACACATCGGAGACCTGGAGCCATGCGCCAGTACCGCCTTCCCCGCATCGGCAGCATCGATGACCTCACCCTCGCCGAGACCGAGACGCCGGCCCCCAGCCGCGGCCAGGCGCTGGTCCGGCTGCGCGCGGCGTCGCTGAACTACCGCGATCTGATGGTCGCCACCGACCGCTACGGCCGCGGCGCGCCGCGGCCCGACCTGGTGCCGCTGTCGGACGGCGCCGGCGAGGTGGTGGCGGTCGGCCCGGACGTCACCCGGGTCAAGGTCGGCGACCGCGTCGCCGGCATCTTCATGCAGAGCTGGATCGGCGGCGAGATCGACGCGGCCGACCAGGCCAGCGCCCTGGGCGGCGCGGCCCATGGCGTGCTGGCCGAGCACCGGGTTTTCGACCAGGACGGGCTGGTGCATCTGCCCGACCACCTGTCCTTCGAGGAAGGCGCGGCCCTGCCCTGCGCCGGGGTGACCGCCTGGAACGCGCTCTATGGCGGCCAGCATCCGCTGCAGCCGGGCGAGACCGTGCTGGTGCTGGGCACCGGCGGCGTCTCGATCCTGGCCTTGCAGTTCGCCCACGCTGCCGGAGCGCGGGTGATCGCCACCTCCTCCAGCGACGCCAAGCTGGAGCAGGCGAAGGCCCTGGGCGCCGCCGAGCTGGTCAACTACCGCCGCCATCCGGAGTGGGAGAAGGAGGTGCTGCGGCTGACCGGCGGGCGCGGCGTCGATCACGTCATCGAGGTCGGCGGTGCCGGCACCGTGCCGAAGTCGATCGCCGCCACCCGGATCGGCGGCTTCGTCCATCTGATCGGCGTGCTGACCGCCGGCAGCCCGTTCGAGCCGACGCCCCTGATCGGCCGGTCGGTGACGCTGCGCGGCCTCTATGTCGGCTCGCGCCAGATGTTCGAGGCGATGAACCGGCACATCGCCCGGGCCGGCATCAAGCCGGTGATCGACCGGGTCTTCCCGTTCGAGCAGGCGAAGGACGCCTACCGCCACCTCGAGGCGGCGGGCCATGTCGGCAAGATCGTGATCGCGATCGGATGACGAAGCAGCGGTCGGACCTGACCCGCAACGGGCCGGTCCGGCCGCCAGTTCATCTCACCAGGGCGATCCGCCGACCTTTCCAGTCTTCAGGTCGACCGTGAAGAACTCCACCCAACCGACATTGCTGGCATCACGGCTGCAGCAAAGGATCCGGGCGACAGTCGCGTTCGTTTCCTGGCCCGCCTCGACCCGCACACCGTCCTCCCATAGCTGGATCCCCTGCGCTGTGTCCGTGTCGCGGATCCGCCATAAGGCGATCGTTTTCAGGTTCCACACCCCGGCCGGCAAGTCGGTGAACTCGAAATATCCCTGTGAATTGCATGTGGCATCCCGCTGAACTCCCCGATCCTTGGGAGCGTTCGGCCCGACGGCCAGCACCTTCAGCCGGGCACAAGTGACCATGTCGCCGGTAGGCAGGATAACGTAGCCGCGTCCCCGGACCGTCCCGGTCGCCGGCTGAGCCGAGGACGCCACCACGCCGGCGTCGGCAGCCGATGCCGACGGCTGGGCCTTAGGCGCTGCGGTGTTGCATGCGGCAAGCAAGAGCGCGACGGCCAGACCGGCGCCCATTTCCAAAAGCTTCATGAAATCCCCCTCGAAATTCCGGCTGGCAGGCCCATCGGCGCAAACCGGTCGGAGAAGGGTATCACGCCGGTTTCGATCAGCCAGGATGTCGGCTGGCGTCTAAGGAGCTGCGATTGCGTCTTCTCGAAGCCCAGATCTGCCTGCAGCTGGGCGGATAGGTCGTCCAGACGCAACGATTGGAGCCGTCCTCGCGATCGGGTGACCTCAGAGGAAGCCCCGGGGCGGCTTTTGCCAGCCCCGCCACCTCTCGAGCCCCAGATCGGCCCGGAGATGCTCGGAGAGGTCGCCCGGCCGCAGCACCGGGCGACGGCGCCGCAGCAGCGACGCGAACGACAGCACTTTTCCGGCAAGGCAGCGCACCGCCGTCGGCAGCCGAGCCGAAGGGACGGCCGGCACCGTGCTCATCCCGGCACCACGGCGAGCACGTCGAGCTCGAACAACAGCCCTTCGCGGAAGAAGCGCGACAGTTGCAGCGTCGTGCTCACCGGCGGCGCCGCCACGTTGACGTAGCGGTCGCGCACCTCGCGCAGGATCGGGCCCTGGGCGGCGAAGTCGGTGACGAACATGCCGAGCCGGATCACGTGCTCGAAGCCGCTGCCGGCGGCGGCCAGGCCGGCCTTGACGTTCTCGAAGGCCTGCACCGCCTGGCCGGCGAAGTCCGGCGCGGCGATCGACCCGTCCGGACGGATGCCGACCTGGCCGGCGAGCTGGACCAGCCGGGCGCCGGCCGGGATCAGCACCACCTGGGAATAGCCGTTCGGCGCCGGCATCATGTCGGGGTTGAGGAAGGTGGGGGCATCAGTTGCCATCGCGGCTATCCTGGCTGGAAAGGATCGGCGGACGATGCGCCGCCTCCTGCCGCTGAACCACGCAGGGCCTCGCCGCCGATCATAAGCCAGGCTTATACTGAGCCATGCCGACCGACAGCCTGCCTTTGCCCGCCCTGCACGCCTTCGAGGCGGCGGCGCGGCATGTCAGCTTCACCCGCGCAGCGGAGGAGCTGGGGCTGACCCAGGCGGCCGTCAGCTATCACGTCAAGCGGCTGGAGGAGCGGCTGGGCGCGCCGCTGTTCGCCCGCCGCGGCCGCAGCCTGGCCCTGACCGAGGCCGGGGAGCGGCTGGCGGCCGAGGCGGTCGACGCCTTCGGCCGGCTGCGCGCCGCGGTCGGCGGCGAGACGGATGCGGCGGGCCGCACCCTGTCGATCGTGTCGGTGCCCACCTTCACCACCCATTGGCTGGCGCCGCGGCTCGGCGCCTTCCAGGCCGCGCATCCAGAGCTTGCGGTCAAGCTCGCCACCAGCACCGAACTCGGCGACAGCATCGACGGCGAGCTCGCCGCCGATATCGAGATCCGCGCCGGGCCAAGCGGCTTTCCGCCGCGCTTCATCGCCCACAGGCTGCTGGAGGTTCGCCTCGCCTGCGTGGTGGCGCCCCGACTCGCGGCCGGGCTGCGCAAACCGGCGGATGTGCTGTCGCTGCCGCTGATCGGCATGAGCATGAGCTGGGATGCCTGGTTCGAGGCCGCCGGCGTCGATGCCCCGGCGGCGCTTCGAAAGCCGGCGCCGCGCTTCGACAACCAGGCAGCCTCGGCGCAGGCCGCCGCGGGCGGGCTCGGGGCGGCCCTGGTCACGCCCGACCTCTTTGCCGAGGACCTGGCCACCGGACGGCTGGTCGCGCCCTTCCCGCTCCTGGTCGATCGCGCCAAGGGCTACTGGCTGGTCTACGCCGCGGACCAGCGCCACCGGCCCAAGATCCGCGCCTTCCGCGACTGGATCGTCGCAGCCGCCGCGGCCGGCCCGAGATCATAAAAAAGGCGGCCCGAAGGCCGCCCTGATTGTGTGTCCCGGCCTCTTCGGTCAGGAGGCCGCGTCCGCCGCTTGCAGGCCGAGGATGGCCTCGATCTGCCGGGTGACCGCGTCCATGTCGGCCATGCCGTCGACCGCCTTCAGGAGCCCCTTGTCGCGGTAATAGGGGATGATCGGCGCGGTCTGCTCGCGATAGACGCCGAGGCGCTTGCGCAGCGTCTCCTCGGTGTCGTCGGAGCGCTTCTCGGCCGACTGGGCGGCGCGGTTGGCGACCCGGGCGAACAGAGCCGCCTCGTCGACCTTCATCTCGATCACCACGGCCAGCGACTTGCCGTGCCGGCCCAGCATCTCGTCCAGCCCCTGGGCCTGGCGCACGGTGCGCGGGAAGCCGTCGAGGATGAAGCCGCGGTCGCAGTCGGGCTGCGCGATCCGCTCCGCGATCATGTCGAGCATGGTCTCGTCGGTGACCAGATCGCCGCGGTCCAGGACCTCCTTCACCTGCCGGCCCAGCGGCGTGCCGGCGGCGATCGCCGCCCGCAGCATGTCGCCGGTCGAGAGCTGCTTCAGCCCGTACCGATCCTCCAGCCGTTTCGCCTGCGTCCCCTTCCCTGCCCCGGGCGGGCCCAACAGGATCAGATTCATCGACGGCTCCCCCGCAGCTTCGATTTCTTGATCAGCCCTTCATACTGATGGGCCAGGAGATGGGAATGGACCTGGGCCACCGTGTCCATGGTGACCGTGACGACGATCAAGAGGCTGGTGCCGCCGAAGTAGAACGGCACCGCGTATTGCGACGTCAGGAACTCCGGCAGCAGGCAGACCACCGTCAGATAGGCGGCACCGATCACCGTGATCCGGGTCAGCACGTAGTCGATGTAGTCGGCGGTCGACTTGCCCGGGCGGATGCCGGGGATGAAGCCGCCATACTTCTTCAGGTTGTCGGCCGTCTCCTCCGGATTGAAGACGATCGCGGTGTAGAAGAAGCAGAAGAAGATGATCAGCCCGGCATAGAGCGCCATGAACAGCGGCTGGCCATGCGCCAGCTGGCTCGCGATCCAGGACACCCAGCCGCCGGCGCCTTCCGCCTGGTTGCCGGCGAAGCCGACCAGCGTCGCCGGCAGCAGCAGCAGCGACGAGGCGAAGATCGGCGGGATCACGCCCGAGGTGTTGAGCTTGAGCGGCAGGTGCGAGCTCTCGCCGCCGAACATGCGGTTGCCGACCTGGCGCTTCGGGTACTGCACCAGCAGGCGGCGCTGCGCCCGCTCCATGTAGACGATGAAGAAGATCACCGCCACGCAGAGCACCAGCAGCACCAGGATGACGAAGGGCGACAGCGCGCCGGTGCGCCCGAGCTCGAGCATCTGCACCAGGGCGTGCGGCAGCGAGGCGACGATGCCGGTGAAGATGATCAGCGAGATGCCGTTGCCGACGCCGCGCGAGGTGATCTGCTCGCCCAGCCACATCAGGAACATGGTGCCGCCGACGATGGTGACCACCGTGGTGAAGCGGAAGTACCAGCCGGGATCCACCACCGCCGCGCCGACCGAGCCGTGCACGCTCTCGAGGCCGACCGCCAGCGCATAGGCCTGGGCCGTGGCCAGCACCACCGTGAAGTAGCGGGTGTACTGGTTGATCTTCTTGCGCCCGGCCTCGCCCTCCTTCTTCAGCGCCTCGAGCGTCGGCGACACCGCCGTCAGGAGCTGGATGATGATGGAGGCCGAGATGTACGGCATGATGTTCAGGGCGAAGATCGTCATGCGGCCCAGCGCGCCGCCGGCGAACATGTTCAGGATGCCGAGGAGACCGCCGCCCTGCTGGGTGAAGATCTCCGACAGCACGCGGGGATCGATGCCCGGAATCGGCACATAGGTGCCGATGCGGTAGATGATCAGCGCGCCAAGGGTGAACCAGATGCGCTTGCGGAGCTCCGTGGCCTTGGCGAAGGCGCCGAAGTTCAGGTTCGCAGCGAGCTGTTCTGCAGCAGATGCCATGCACGGCCTCGAATGAAAAAGGCGGGGACTGCGAACATGCGCGGTCCCCGCCCCTGTTTTACCCGCGTTGGACGGCGGCGTTAAGCCTGGGACGACGCCCCTGCGTCACTGTCGACAGCCTCGGCCGGGGCCGGGCTGGTCTGGACCACCGAGCCGCCGGCCTTCTCCACCGCCGCGACCGCAGCCGCCGAGGCGCTGTGGACGTGCAGGGTGACCTTGGCCGAGATCTCGCCCTTGGCCAGCAGACGGACGCCGTCGAGCGTCTTGGCGATCAGGCCGCCGGCGACCAGCGCCTCGGCATCGACCGGCTTGGCCGCGTCGACGCGGCCGGCCTCGATCGCCTTCTGCAGGCGGCCGAGATTGACCACGGCGTAGTTCGACCGGAACTTCTTGTTGTTGAAGCCCCGCTTCGGCAGCCGCATGTAGATCGGCATCTGGCCGCCTTCGAAGCCCTTGAGGGCGACGCCGGTACGGCTCTTCTGTCCCTTCACACCACGGCCGCCGGTCTTGCCCTTGCCGGAGCCGATGCCGCGACCGACGCGGATGCGCGACTTGCGCGCGCCCGCATTGTCGCGGAGATCGTTGAGTTTCGTCATGATTGCTCCTCAGGAACAGACGGGCCTCAGCCCGCCTGCTCGACCCGCACCAGGTGCTTGACCTTCTCGATCATCCCGCGCACCGCCGGAGTGTCCTCCAGCTCGCGGGTGCGATGCAGCTTGTTGAGGCCGAGGCCGACCAGCGTCTGGCGCTGGTCCTGCCGGCGGCCGATCGGGCTGCCGATCTGGGTGACGATCACGGTCGACTTGTCAGCCATTCGCGGCCTCCACCACCTCGACGCCACCCTCGCGCTTGCCCGCCGGGCTGCCGATGATGTCGGCGACGCGCTTGCCGCGCCGGGCGGCGACGGCCCGCGGGCCCTCGATCGTCCGCAGCGCCTCGAAGGTCGCCTTGATCATGTTGTGCGGGTTCGACGTGCCGATCGACTTGGCGACGACGTCCTGGACGCCCAGCGCCTCGAAGATCGCGCGCATCGGGCCGCCGGCGATGATCCCGGTGCCCTGGGTGGCGCTGCGGAGCTGGACCTTGCCGGCGCCGAAGTGACCCAGGATGTCGTGATGCAGCGTCCGGCCCTCGCGCAGGGGAACACGGATCATGCTGCGCTTCGCCTGCTCGGTCGCCTTGCGGATCGCCTCCGGCACCTCACGGGCCTTGCCCGAGCCGTAACCGACCCGACCGCGGCCGTCGCCGGTGACCACCAGGGCGGCGAAGCCGAAGCGCCGGCCGCCCTTCACCACCTTCGCGACGCGGTTGATGTGGACGAGCTTCTCGATCAGCTCCTCACCGGCATCCCGCTCGCTCGGGCGCTTGTCGCCACGATCCCGAGGACCGCGCGAGTCTCTGCTTTCGCGTGCCATACGCGTGCTCCTCAGAAGTCCAGGCCGCCCTCACGGGCGGCATCGGCTAGGGCCTTGACCCGGCCGTGATACAGGTAGTGTCCACGATCGAACACGACCTTGTCGACGCCGGCCGCCTTGGCGCGCTCCGCGAGGAGCTTGCCGACCGCGGCCGCGGCCTCGATGGTGGCGCCGGTCTTCAGCGACCCGCGCAGGTCCTTCTCGATCGACGAGGCGGCGGCAAGGGTCTTGCCGGCCTGGTCGTCGATGACCTGGGCGTAGATCTGCTTGGAGGACCGGAACACGGACAGGCGAACCCGGCCATAGCGGGCCTGGCTCAGCTTGTGGCGGAGACGCTCCTTGCGGCGCTCGCGCAGCTCGTTGGTCTTGGTGGTCATCCCGGCCGTCCTTACTTCTTCTTGCCTTCTTTGCGCAGGATGGTCTCGGTCTCGTACTTGATGCCCTTGCCCTTGAAGGGCTCGGGCTTCTTGTACCCGCGGATTTCCGCGGCGACCTGACCGACGCGCTGCTTGTCGAAGCCGGTGATCGAGATGGAGGTCGGCTTCTCGCACTTGATCGCGATCCCCTCGGGGATCGCGTAGCGCACCTCATGGCTGAAGCCGAGCGTCAGCACCAGCTCCTTGCCCTGGACCGCGGCGCGGTAACCGACGCCGTTGATCTCGAGGTTGGTGGTGAAGCCCGTGCTGACCCCGACCACCATGTTGTTGATCAGGGTGCGGCTGGTGGCCCACATGGTCTGCGCCAGGCGCGACTGGCTCTTCGGCTCGACCTTGATCGCGCCGTCTTCCATCGAGACCTTGATCTCGTCGTTGACCGCGAGCTTGAGCTGGCCGAGCTTGCCCTTGACCGAGACGGCCTGGCCCGAGACCGAAGCGTCGACCCCGGCCGGCACCTTGACCGCGTGTTTGCCGATTCGTGACATCGCCGGTCTCCTCAGAACACGCGGGCGAGGATCTCGCCGCCGACATTGGCGGCGCGGGCCTCGACATCCGACATCACGCCGCGCGGCGTCGACAGGATGGAGATGCCCAGCCCGTTGTACACCTTCGGCAGGTCCTTGATGCCCGAGTAGACGCGGCGGCCCGGCTTCGACACGCGGTCGATGCGCTTGATCGCCGGCTGGCCCTCGGCATATTTCAGCTCGACCTTGATGGCCGCGATGCCGGTGCTGACCTCATGGGTCTCGTAGCCGCGGATGTAGCCCTCGCGCTTCAGCACGTCGAGGACGTTGGCCCGCAGCTTCGAGGCCGGGGTCTCGATCACGGCCTTGCCGGCCCGCTGGCCGTTGCGGATACGGGTGAGCAGATCGCCCAACGGATCACTCAGCGACATAATCCGTACTCCTTACCAGCTCGACTTGGTCATGCCGGGGATCTGCCCGCGCGAGGCCAGCTCGCGCAGCGCGATACGGCTCAACTTGAAGCGCCGGTAGAAGGCCTTCGGGCGACCGGTCAGCTCGCACCGGTTGTGGATGCGCACCGGAGAGGAATTCCGCGGCAGCTCCGCCAGCTTCAGGCGGGCGGTGAAGCGGTCTTCCATCGGCAGGCTTTGGTCGTTGGCGATCGACTTCAGGCGCTCGCGGCGGCCGGCGAACGCCTTCGCCAGCTTCTCGCGACGCTTGTTCTTCTCGACCGAGCTCTTCTTGGCCATGATCTATCCTTGCTCGTTCAGCTGACGAACGGGAAGTCGAAGGCCTTGAGGAGTGCACGCGCCTCCTCGTCGGTCTTCGCGCTCGTCACGATAACGATGTCCATTCCCCGCACCGTCTCGATCTTGTCGTAGTCGATCTCGGGGAACACGATCTGCTCCTTGATGCCGAGGGCGTAGTTGCCCCGGCCGTCGAAGGACTTGGGCGACAGGCCGCGGAAGTCGCGGACCCGCGGCAGGGCGATGTTCACCAGGCGGTCCAGGAACTCGTACATCCGCTCGCGGCGCAGAGTGACCTTGGTGCCGATCGACATGCCTTCGCGCAGCTTGTAGACCGCGATCGACTTCCGGGCCTTCGTGATCACCGGCTTCTGGCCGGAGATCAGCGTCAGCTCGGACGCGGCCGCCTGGATCTTCTTGCTGTCGGCGACGGCATCGCCGACGCCCATGTTGATGATGATCTTCTCGATCCGCGGCACCTGCAGGTCGTTCGCGTAGGCGAAGTCCTGCTTCAGCTTCGGCCGGATGACCTTGTCGTAGTGGGATTTGAGACGGGACATGGCCACCCTCACCGATCAATCACTTCGCCGGAGGCCTTGGCGACCCGGACCTTGCGGCCGTCCTCGAGCGTCTTGAAGCCGACGCGGGTCGGCTGGCCGCTCTTCGGGTCGACATGCGCCACGTTCGAGACGTGCAGCGCAGCCTCCTGCTCCACGATCCCGCCCTGCGTCTTCGCGGACTGGCGGGTGTGGCGCTTCACGATGTTCACGCCGCGGACGACGACGCGGTCGTCGGCCGGACGGACCTCGATGACCTCGCCCTTCTTGCCCTTGTCACGGCCGGCGAGGACGACGACCTGGTCGCCTTTCTTGATCTTCGCAGCCATCACAGCACCTCGGGAGCCAGCGAGATGATCTTCATGAACTTCCTGGCCCGCAGCTCGCGAGTCACGGGCCCGAAGATGCGGGTGCCGACCGGCTCGCCCTGCTTGTTGATCAGCACGGCCGCGTTGCGGTCGAACTTGATCGTCGAGCCATCCGGGCGGCGCAGTTCCTTGGCGGTCCGAACGATGACGGCGCGATGCACGTCACCCTTCTTCACGCGGCCCCGCGGAATCGCCTCCTTGATCGACACGACGATGACGTCGCCGACGGTGGCGGTCCGGCGGTGGGAACCGCCCAGCACCTTGATGCACATCACCCGACGGGCGCCGGAATTGTCGGCGACGTCCAGATTCGTCTGCATCTGAATCATGGTTTACGCTCCCGAAACAGCGGGGTCGGCCGACACGCCCAGGGCGCTGGCCTCGGTCTCGGACAGGACGAGCCAGGACTTCCGCTTGCTGATCGGCCGGGTCTCGATGATCGAGACGCGGTCGCCGACCTTGCAAACGTTGGCCTCGTCGTGGGCGAGGTACCGCTTGGTCCGCTTGATGAACTTCTTGTAGACCGGGTGCATCAGGTTGCGTTCGACGAGGACCGTGACGGTCTTGTCAGTCTTGTCGGACACAACCGTCCCGATGAGCACGCGCCGCGGCATGGCTCACAATCCTCTTACTTGGCCGGCGCGGCATCCTTGCCGCGCTGGCCCATGACGGTCTTGATGCGCGCGATGTCGCGACGCACGACGCGAACCCGCGCCGTGTTCTCGAGCTGGCCCGACGCGGCCTGGAAGCGCAGGTTGAACTGCTCCTTCTTCAGCGCGAGCAGATCGTCCTTCAGCTGGTCCGGCGTCTTGGCGCGGACGTCTTCGATATCCATGGTCAGACCTCCTCTCCAAGGCGGGCAATGAACTTGCAGGCGATCGGCAGCTTGGCGGCGGCCAGGGCGAAGGCTTCCTTCGCCAGGTCGCCGGGCACGCCGTCGAGCTCGAACATGACGCGGCCGGGCTTGACCTTGGCGGCCCAGAACTCCGGCGCGCCCTTGCCCGAACCCATGCGGACTTCGGCAGGCTTCGACGACACGGGCACGTCCGGGAAAATCCGGATCCAGACCCGGCCCTGACGCTTGATGTGGCGGGTGATCGCGCGGCGGGCCGCCTCGATCTGCCGCGCCGTCAGCCGGGCCGGCTCCTGCGCCTTCAGGCCGTAGGCGCCGAAGTTCAGCGTGGTGCCGCCCTTCGCAACGCCGTGGATCCGGCCCTTGTGCTGCTTGCGGTACTTGGTGCGCTTGGGACTCAGCATGATCCTCAGCCCTCCCGACCGCGATCGCGATCGCGGCCACGACGGTCGTCACGACGATCGCCACGCTCCGGCCGGGCCGAAGACGGGCCGGCGGCCGCCTCGGCCGCCCGCTTGTCCTGGGCCATCGGGTCATGGGCGAGGATCTCGCCCTTGAACACCCAGACCTTGACGCCGCAGGTGCCGTAGGTGGTCTTCGCCGTCGCCGTGCCGTAATCGACATCGGCGCGCAGCGTGTGCAGGGGCACGCGGCCCTCGCGGTACCACTCGGTGCGGGCGATCTCGGCGCCGCCGAGGCGGCCGCCGCAGTTGATGCGGATGCCCTGGGCGCCCAGGCGCATCGCGTTCTGCACCGCGCGCTTCATGGCGCGGCGGAACGCCACGCGGCGCTCGAGCTGGTTGGCGATGTTCTCGGCGACCAGCTTGGCGTCGATCTCCGGCTTGCGGATCTCGACGATGTTCAAGCTGACCTCGCTGCCGGCCATCTTCGCCAGCTCCTGGCGGAGCTTCTCGATGTCGGCGCCCTTCTTGCCGATCACCACGCCCGGACGGGCGGTGTAGACCGTGACGCGCGCCTTCTTCGCCGGCCGCTCGATGACGATGCGGCTGATGCCCGCCTGGGCCAGACGCTTCTCGAGGAACTCGCGGATCTTGAGATCGGCGTGCAGCAGGCCGGCATAGTCCTTGGTCGCGAACCAGCGCGAATCCCAAGTCCGGTTGATGCCGACCCGAAGGCCGATCGGATTGACTTTCTGACCCATTACGCCGTCTCCCGCTCCCGGACGATGACCGTCAGGTTCGACCAGAGCTTCTCGATGCGGGACGCACGGCCGCGGGCGCGGGCATGGAACCGCTTCATGACGATCTGCCGCCCGACATAGGCCTCGGCGACGTAGAGCCGATCGACGTCCAGCTGGTGATTGTTCTCGGCATTGGCGATCGCCGACTGCAGCACCTTCTTCACGTCGTCGGCGATGCGACGGCGGGAGAAGGTGAGCTCGGCCAGCGCCTTGGCCGCATCCTTGCCTCGGATCGACTGAGCGACGAGGTTCAGCTTGCGGGGGCTGGTGCGCAGCGTCTTCGCAAACGCGCGCGCCTCATTCTCCGCAAGGCGAGGGGGGTTCTTCTCCTGTCCCATCGCTTACTTCCTCTTCGACTTCTTGTCCGACGCGTGGCCGTAGTACGTCCGCGTCGGCGAGAACTCGCCGAACTTGTGCCCGACCATGTTCTCGTTGACCACGACCGGCAGGAACTTCTGCCCGTTGTAGACACCGAAGGTCAGGCCGACGAACTGCGGCAGGATGGTCGAGCGACGCGACCAGATCTTGATGATCTCGTTCCGGCCCGACGAGCGCGACTTGTCCGCCTTCTTCAGCAGATAGCCGTCGACGAACGGGCCCTTCCAAACGGAGCGTGCCACCGTCGCTCTCCCTTACTTCTTGCGACGGCGGATAATGAGCTTATCCGTCGCCTTGTTGCTGCGGGTCTTGCGGCCCTTGGTCGGCTTGCCCCACGGGGTGACCGGATGACGGCCGCCCGAGGTGCGGCCTTCGCCACCACCATGCGGATGGTCGACCGGGTTCATGGCGACACCGCGGGTGACCGGCTTCTTGCCGAGCCAGCGGTTGCGGCCGGCCTTGCCGATCGAGATGTTCGACTGGTCCGGGTTGGAGACCGCGCCGACCGTGGCGAAGCACTCGCCGCGCACGATGCGCAGCTCACCCGAGGCCAGCTTCAGCTGGGCGTAGCCCATGTCGCGGCCGACCAGCTGGGCGTAGGTGCCGGCGGAACGCGCCAGCTGGCCGCCCTTGCCGGCCTTCAGCTCGACATTGTGGACGATCGTGCCGACCGGCATGCTGCGCAGCGGCATGGCGTTGCCCGGCTTGATGTCGACCTTCTCGCCGGCGACGACCTTGTCGCCCGCAGCCAGGCGCTGCGGCGCCAGGATGTAGGCCTGCTCGCCGTCCTCGTAGGTGACGAGGGCGATGAAGGCGGTCCGGTTCGGATCGTATTCCAGGCGCTCGATCGTGCCGACGACGCCGAGCTTGCGGCGCTTGAAGTCGATGATCCGGTAGGTGCGCTTGTGCCCGCCGCCCTGATGGAAGGCGGTGATCCGGCCGGTGTTGTTGCGGCCGCCCTTCTTGGTCAGGCCTTCGGTCAGGGTCTTGACCGGCTTGCCCTTCCACAGGCCCGAGCGATCCACCTGGACCAGCTGGCGCAGGCCCGGGGTGATGGGATTGAATGTCTTCAAGGCCATCGGATCAAACCCCCGTGGTCACGTCGATCTGCTGCCCTTCGGCGAGCGTCACGACGGCCTTCTTCACATCCGAACGCTTGCCCGGGAGGCCCCGGAAGCGCTTGGTCTTGCCCTTGACGATCAGCGTGTTCACCGCGGTGACCTTGACGCCGAACACGCCTTCGACCGCACCGCGGATCTCGGGCTTGGTGGCGTCGAGCGGCACCTTGAACACGACCTGGTTGTGGCCGGCGGCGAGCGTCGCCTTCTCGGTGATCACCGGCGCGCGGATGATGTCGTACATCCGCGGGGTGACGGCCGTGTCGGCCTTCTTCTTGCGGGAGCGGATCATTTCAGGCGAGCCTCGAGCTGCTCGACCGCCTGGCGCGACAGCACGAGGGTGTCACGGCGCAGGATGTCGTAGACGTTGGCGCCCTGGCTGGGCAGCACGTCGATGAACGGCAGGTTCCGGGCGGCGAGAGCGAAGTTGGTGTCGATCTGCTCGCCGGCCAGGATCAGCGCGGAGTCGAGACCCAGCGCGGTCAGCTTGGCGGCGAGGCCCTTGGTCTTGTGGCTGTCGGCCACGACCGCATCGACCACGACCAGCTTGCCGTCGGCCGCCTTGGAGGACAGCGCGTGGCGCAGGGCCAGCTTGCGGACCTTCTTCGGCAGGTCGTGCGCATGGCTGCGGACGACCGGCCCGAAGATCCGGGCGCCGCCGCGGAACTGCGGCGACCGCGTCGAGCCCTGGCGGGCGTGACCCGTGCCCTTCTGCTTGTAGGGCTTCTTGGTCGTGCCGCTGATCTCGCTGATGCCCTTGGTCTTGTGGTTGCCGGAGCGGCGCTTGGCCAGCTGCCAGTTCACCATGCGGAAGAGCAGATCGGTGCGGACCTCGAGACCGAACACGGAATCGTCGAGCTCGATCTCACCGGCGCTGGTGTTGTCGAACGTCTTGACGGCGATCTTCATGCTCAGCCCTCCTGACCGGCAGCGTCAGCCGCAGGAGCTTCAGCAGCCCCGGCTTCGGCAGCAGGCGTCTCGGTCGCCGCAGCGGCAGCCTTGCGGACCGCACCCGGGAACGGGACGTCCTTCGGCGCCGGCCGCTTGGCCGCGTCGCGGATCAGCACCCAGCCGCCCTCGGCGCCCGGAACCGCACCCTTGACCATGATCAGGCCGCGCTCGACATCGGTGGTGACGACGGTGAGGTTCTGCACCGTCACCCGCTCATCGCCGAGATGGCCGGCCATCTTCTTGTTCTTGAACACCTTGCCGGGGTCCTGCCGCTGGCCGGTCGAACCATGCGACCGGTGCGAGACGGACACGCCGTGCGAGGCGCGCAGGCCACCGAAGTTCCAGCGCTTCATGACGCCGGCGTAGCCCTTGCCGATCGAGGTGCCGGTGACGTCGACGATCTGGCCGGCCAGGAAATGGTCGGCGGTCAGTTCGTCACCGACGGTCAGCAGCGCATCGCTGCTGACGCGGAACTCGACCAGCTTCTTCTTCGGCTCGACCTCGGCCTTGGCATAGTGGCCGCGAACCGCCTTGGAGACGTTCTTGACCTTGGCCTTGCCGGCACCGAGCTGCACCGCGGTGTAGCCGTCGGTCGCCTCGGTCTTCACCGCGACGACCTGGACGCCGTCGAGCTTCAGGACCGTGACCGGGACGTGCTGGCCCTCGGCGTCGAAAATTCGTGTCATGCCCAGCTTCTGGGCGATCAATCCGGAGCGCATCGTCACCGCCTCAGAGCTTGATCTCGACATCGACACCGGCCGCGAGGTCGAGCTTCATCAGAGCATCGACGGTCTGCGGCGTCGGGTCGACGATGTCGAGCAGACGCTTGTGGGTGCGGATCTCGAACTGCTCGCGCGACTTCTTGTCGACATGCGGCGAGCGGTTGACGGTGTAGCGCTCGATGTTCGTCGGCAGCGGGATCGGCCCGCGCACCCGAGCACCGGTCCGCTTCGCGGTGTTGACGATCTCGCTGGTCGACTGGTCGAGCACGCGATGATCGAACGCCTTGAGGCGGATACGGATGTTCTGACTGTCCATCGTTCTGTATCCGAGTGTTCTTGCCGAGAGGTGGAAAACCGGCTCATTCCGGCCCCCACGTCGCGAACAGTCCAAAAAAAAACTCACCCAAGCCGCGAGGGGGCTCGGGTGAGGCGCGTTTCATAACCGAGCCCGCCCCGAATGTCACGCCCGGAATCCGGGTCGTGACGCTTTCGTGATCGGGCCCGCCATGCGCGAGGCTCAAGGCTCGTCGCCCATCGCCTCTCTCATCCCGGGCCGCCCTTTCCGTGCCGCCTTGCGGCGGGGGACGGAGGTACGGTCCTTGGTCCTTCACGAGCCGGGAGCCGAGGCCCCCGACCCATGATCCTTCAAGCCATCATCACTTGATGATGGAGGCGACGACGCCGGCGCCGACGGTGCGGCCGCCCTCGCGGATGGCGAAGCGCAGGCCCTCATCCATCGCGATCGGCGCGATCAGAGTGACCTTCATCGAGATGTTGTCGCCCGGCATCACCATCTCGGTGCCCTCCGGCAGCTCCACCACACCGGTCACATCCGTCGTCCGGAAGTAGAACTGCGGACGGTAGTTGGTGAAGAACGGCGTGTGACGGCCGCCCTCTTCCTTGGTCAGGATGTACGCCTCGGCCTTGAACTCGGTGTGCGGCGTGATCGAGCCCGGCTTGGCCAGAACCTGGCCGCGCTCGACCTCCTCGCGCTTGGTGCCGCGCAAGAGCGCCCCGATGTTGTCGCCCGCCTCGCCCTGGTCCAGCAGCTTGCGGAACATCTCCACGCCGGTGCAGGTCGTCTTCACCGTCGGCTTCAGACCGACGATCTCGATTTCCTCACCCACCTTCACGATCCCGCGCTCCACGCGACCCGTCACCACCGTGCCGCGACCCGAGATCGAGAACACGTCCTCGATCGGCATCAGGAACGGACGGTCCTTCGGACGCTCCGGCTGCGGGATGTAGCTGTCGACCTTCGACATCAGCTCCAGGATCGCGTCACGACCCAGCTTCGCGTCGCCGTCCTCCAGCGCCACCAGCGCCGAGCCCGGCACGATCGGAATGTCGTCCCCCGGGAAGTCGTAGCTCGACAGCAGCTCCCGGACCTCGAGCTCCACCAGCTCCAAGAGCTCCGGATCGTCGACCATGTCGACCTTGTTCAGGAACACCACCAGCGCCGGAACGCCCACCTGCCGCGCCAACAGGATGTGCTCGCGCGTCTGCGGCATCGGCCCGTCCGCCGCCGACACCACCAGGATCGCGCCGTCCATCTGCGCCGCACCCGTGATCATGTTCTTCACGTAGTCGGCGTGGCCCGGGCAGTCCACATGCGCGTAGTGACGGTTCGCCGTCTCGTACTCCACATGCGCCGTCGAGATCGTGATCCCGCGCGCCTTCTCCTCCGGCGCCTTGTCGATCTGGTCGTACGCCGTGAACGTCGCCCCGCCAGACTCCGCAAGGATCTTCGTGATCGCCGCCGTCAGCGACGTCTTCCCGTGATCCACGTGGCCGATCGTGCCGATGTTGCAGTGCGGCTTCGTCCGCTCAAACTTCGCCTTCGCCATTCTCTCTCTCCGTTCTTCTCACGCGCGCATCAAGCCAGCTTGGCGCGGACTTCGTCGGCGATCGCCTGGGGCACTTGCTCGTAGTGATCGAAGTGCATCGAGTACTGGGCGCGGCCCTGGGACATCGACCGCAGGGTGTTGACGTAGCCGAACATGTTGGCCAGCGGCACCATCGCCGCGATGACCTGGGCGTTGCCGCGGCTGTCCATGCCCTGGATCTGGCCGCGCCGGCTGTTCAGGTCGCCGATGACGTCGCCCATGTAGTCCTCGGGCGTCACCACCTCGACCTTCATGATCGGCTCGAGCAGCGCCGGCCGGGCCTTCGGAATGCCCTCGCGGAACGCAGCACGGGAGGCGATTTCGAACGCCAGCACCGAGGAGTCGACGTCGTGGTAGGCACCGTCGATCAGGGTCGCCTTGAAGTCGATCACCGGGAAGCCGGCGATCACGCCGGTGTCCTTGGCCGAGTTCAGGCCCTTTTCCACGCCCGGGATGTATTCCCGCGGCACGGTGCCGCCGATGACCGAGCTTTCGAACTGGTAGCCCGACCCCGCGGGCAGCGGCTCGAACACCAGCTTGATGCGGGCATACTGGCCCGAACCGCCGGTCTGCTTCTTGTGGGTGTAGTCGATCTCGGACCGCTGGGTGATGGTCTCGCGATAGGCCACCTGCGGCGCGCCGACATTGGCGTCGACCTTGAACTCGCGCTTCATGCGGTCGACCAGGATCTCGAGATGGAGCTCGCCCATCCCCTTGATCACGGTCTGGCCGCTTTCCGCATCGACGGCGACGCGGAAGGACGGATCCTCCTGCGCCAGGCGCTGCAGCGCGGTCGACATCTTCTCCTGGTCGGCCTTCGACTTCGGCTCGACCGCGACCTCGATGACCGGCTCCGGGAACTCCATGCGCTCGAGCACGATCGGCTTGGCCGGATCGCACAGCGTGTCGCCCGTCGTGGTGTTCTTCAGGCCGACCAGCGCGACGATGTCGCCGGCGCTGGCCTCCTTGATCTCCTCGCGGTTGTTCGCATGCATCAGCAGCATGCGGCCCACCCGCTCCTTCTGGTTCTTGACCGAGTTCTGGACGTAGGAGCCGGCCAGGAGCGTGCCCGAATAGATGCGGGCGAAGGTCAGCGAGCCGACGAACGGGTCGGTCATGATCTTGAAGGCGAGAGCCGAGAACGGCGCCTCGTCATTGGTCGGCCGGGTGTCGGCCTCGTCCGAATCGATCTTGTGGCCCTGGACCTCGGCGACGTCGAGCGGCGACGGCAGGAAGTCGACCACGGCGTCGAGCAGGGTCTGCACGCCCTTGTTCTTGAAAGCGGAGCCGCAGAGCACCGGCACGAACTTGAACGCCAGCGTACCCTTGCGGATGCAGGCGCGCAGCTGGTCCGGAGTCGGCTCGGTGCCCTCGAGATAGGCTTCCATCACCGTGTCGTCCATCTCGACCGCGGTGTCGAGCAGGGCCTGGCGATACTCCGCTGCCTTCTCCTTCAGATCGGCCGGGATGTCCTCGAAATGGAAGCTGGCGCCGAGGCTGTCGTCCTCCCAGATCACCGCCCGGTTCTCCACCAGGTCGACGATGCCGGAATAGTCGCCCTCGATGCCGATCGGCATGTTCAGCACCAGGGGCACCGCGCCCAGCCGGTCCTTGATCATGTCGACGCAGCGATAGAAGTTCGCGCCGATCCGGTCCATCTTGTTGACGAAGCAGATCCGCGGCACGTGGTACTTGTCGGCCTGGCGCCAGACGGTCTCGGACTGCGGCTCGACGCCGGCCACTGAATCGAACACCGTCACCGCGCCATCGAGCACGCGCAGCGAACGCTCGACTTCGATGGTGAAGTCGACGTGGCCGGGCGTGTCGATGATGTTGACGCGGTAGTCGCGCCAGAACGCGGTGGTGGCAGCCGAGGTGATGGTGATGCCGCGCTCCTGCTCCTGCTCCATCCAGTCCATCGTCGCCGTGCCTTCATGCACTTCGCCGATCTTGTAGGACTTTCCGGTGTAGTAGAGGATTCGCTCGGTCGTGGTCGTCTTACCGGCATCGATGTGCGCCATGATGCCGATGTTGCGGTATTTCTCGATCGCGTGGCTACGCGGCATGATCGGTCTCTCGGGCCGGAGGCTGGGTTACCAGCGGTAGTGCGAGAACGCCTTGTTGGCGTCCGCCATCTTGTGCGTGTCTTCGCGCTTCTTCACCGCGGCGCCGCGCTGGTTGGCGGCGTCCATCAGCTCGTTCGAGAGGCGGTCGACCATGGTGGTCTCGGAGCGCTTGCGCGCGGCCGCGATCAGCCAGCGGATGGCCAGGGCCTGGCCACGCTCGGCACGGACTTCGACCGGCACCTGGTAGGTGGCGCCGCCGACGCGGCGCGAGCGGACCTCGACATGCGGGCGAACATTCGCCAGCGCCTCGTGGAACGCCACGATCGGGTCGGCCTTGGTGCGGGCCTGCAGCTTGTCGAGGGCGCCGTAGACGATGCTCTCGGTGGCCGACTTCTTGCCGTCGTACATGAGGTTGTTCATGAACTTCGACAGGATGACATCGCCGAATTTCGGGTCCGGCAGGATCTCACGCTTCTCGGCGCGATGGCGACGGGACATGGGGAGACCTCCTTACTTCGGACGCTTGGCGCCGTACTTCGACCGGCGCTGGCGACGATCCTTGACACCCTGCGTATCGAGCGTGCCGCGAATGATGTGGTAGCGCACGCCCGGCAAGTCCTTCACACGGCCGCCGCGGATCATGACGACCGAGTGCTCCTGCAGATTGTGGCCCTCACCCGGGATGTAGCTGGTGACCTCGAACCCGTTGGTGAGGCGCACGCGCGCCACCTTACGAAGCGCCGAGTTCGGCTTCTTCGGGGTCGTGGTGTAGACACGGGTGCAAACGCCACGCTTCTGCGGGCAGGCCTGGAGAGCCGGCACCTTGTTGCGCGCCCGCTGCGGCTGGCGCGGCTTACGGATCAACTGATTGATCGTCGGCATATCTGCCCTTCTTGGTTCTTCGACAAAAACGGCCCGGCAAAGCGGCCCACCCCTCCGGTCGCCACTGGCTCGACACCACAATCCGAGAGAAGGATGACGCAAACGATACAGGACCCCGAGGCGCCCACACCTGCGGGGCCAACCGGAGTCCTTCGCTTGTCGCGGCCGCATCCCAGATGCATCCGCGGTCGTCTGTCTCTGCGGAAAGCGCGTCTAACCCGTCGCAAAACGGGTTACAGCCGGCTCCCGGAAAAGCGCGCGGACTATACGGATGCACCCATGCCCCGTCAAGCCGCATCGATCGCCTCCGGAACGATCAGGCGCCGCCCTGCCCAGGCAGCGAAACCGAGCCCAGCTTATCGGGATTGCGGGTCCAGAACACGCCGGTGATTCCCTCGGGTCCGACGGCGATGCCGATGGTGCCCATCAACTGGTCGCCATCCATCACCACATAGCCCTGCTGGCCGTTGATCCAGCGCGGCAGATAGGTGAATTCGCGGCCGAACTTGCGCCAGACGCCGTGCAGGAACTGGGCCACCCGCTCGCTGCCCTCGATGACGTTCATCGCCGCCCGCACCTTGCCGCCGCCGTCGCTGTACAGCTGGGCGTCGCGGGCCAGCAGCGCGATCAGCTGTGCCAGGTCGCCGGAGCGCAGCGCGTCATGGAAGGCGGTCAGCATCGCCTCGTGCTGCGGCTGCGGCACCGGCTCGGCGGCGGGGCCGCTGCCCTCCAGCTTGCGCCGCGCCCGGCTGACCAGCTGCCGGGTGGCCGCGTCGCTGCGGTCGAGCGCCGCCGCCACGGCCGCGTGCTCCAGGCCGAAGACATGCTGCAGCAGATAGGCCGCGCGCTCGACCGGGGTCAGCTTTTCCAGCAACAGCAGGAAGGCGGTGGTCAGGGTCTCGCTGCGCTCCAGCTCCTCGGCGGCGGAGGGGGCGGTCTCGGTCACCAGCGGCTCCGGCAGCCACGGGCCGACATAGGTCTCGCGCCGGTGCCGGGCCGATCGGAGCTGGTCGATGCACAGCCGGGTGCAGGCGGTGACCAGCCAGGCCCGGGCGTTGTCGATCGCGCCGCGGTCGACTGCCTGCCAGCGCAGCCAGGTCTCCTGCACCGCGTCCTCGGCATCGGCGCGCGAGCCGAGCATGCGGTAGGCCAGCCCCCAGAGAACCCTGCGGGCGGCCTCGAATTCCGCGGCGTCGGAGCGGGCATGGGCATGATCCATCTGCGTCTCGGGGGCAAAGGGCGACACGGACAAGACGGAACAGCCTTCAAGAATGTGACGTCGGGTGAAGATATGGCCTCAGCGCCGCGCGGCGGCGAGGTGGCGGGCGCGGATCTCGTCGAGCCCGGCGACGATGGCACGGGCGTCGAACCGGGCCCGGGCCCGGGCCGGCCCCTCGACCTGCAGCCGGCGGCGCAGCGCCGGGTCGCCGATCAGGGTCTCGGCCGCCGCCTGGATGGCCTCCGCCGTCACCTTCGGCAGGGTCACCGCGGTGTCGGCGGTGATCTCGCGCAGGCCGCCGGTGCCGGAGCAGATCAGCGCCGCGCCCCAGGTCAGCGCCTCCAGCGCGGTCCGGCCGAACGGCTCCTCATAGACCGAGGGCACCGAGGCGATGGCGGCGCGGCGGACCCAGCCCATCACCTCGTCATGCGGCATGAAGGGCAGGAACTGCGCCCGGTCGCCGGCCTCGGCCAGGGTCGCCTTGACCCGCTCGACGAAAACCGGGTCGCGGCCGCGGCCGATCATCACCGCCCGCCAGTCCGGATGCGCCGCCAGCACCGGCTTCATCGCCCGGGCGAATTCCAGCGGCCCCTTGTCCGGGATCACCCGCCCGACCTGGACGATGATGTTCTCCTTGGCCTCGGGCGGGGGCGCCGGCGCGTCCATGTCGAGGCCGTTGTAGACCACGTCGAGCGTGCCCTTGTACCAGGGCGCGTGCTCCCGGAAGTGCCGGCGCAGCGCCTCGGACACGAAGACGAAGCCGGCGAAGCGGGACACCGCGGCGCGGTAGTGCAGCCGCCACAGCAGGCCCTTGTGGAAGCGGATGAAGTTGTGCCGGAAGTACAAGAGCGGCACCCGCGGCAGCGCCCGGGCCAGGGCGGAGGCCGTCACCCGGTGGGCGTGGACCTCGATCAGCGACGGGTTCAGGGCCGCGATCTGCGGCAGCGCCCGCTTCATCCAGCGGCGGTGCGGCTCGCCCTCCTCGAGCGGGATCGGGTGGAAGCGGATGCCGGGAAAGGGCTCGCCCGCATCCTGCCCGACCACGACGATGTCCTGCGCGTAGCGGCTGAAGGTGACGGTATCGCGCGCGTAGAGATCGACCGGGCTGGCGCCGACGGCGCCGAACTTCATCTTGCGCGGCAGGACGATGACGATGGGACCCATGGATACCTCCGGGCGCCTTTATGGCGGCCCGGCGTCCCCGACGCCAGGGTTCTGCCGGGCTGCGACCGCGCTGCGAGTTGATCGCAGCCGGCCCGGGGCCTATTCTCCGCCGCGAGATCGCGCGGCCGGCCTCGCTTCGGGCCGCGGGCCGCGCTTCAGGAGAACGGTGTGATGCTTCGCTACGATGTGCTCGAACAGGCGGCGGTGGACCGGACGCCGTTCCCGCATGTGATTTCCGGGGACGTGCTGCCCGAGGCGCGGCGCGCCGAGCTGGAGAAGGATTTCCCCGACATCCCGATCACCGGCTTCGTGCCGCCGGACGAGTACCCGGCCGGCGCCGCGTTCCAGGAGCTGGTGTCGGACGTCACCAGCAAGGAATTCGCCACCATGCTGGGCGCCAAGTTCGGCCTCGACCTGGCATCGAAGCCGACCCTGGTGACGGTGCGGAAATGGTCGGAGCCGGCGGCGGGGCGGCCGCACACCGACGGGCCGGACAAGATCGTCACCGCGCTGGTCTATCTGAACCAGGAATGGGCCTCGACCGAGGGCTGCCTGCGCATCCTGCCGGCCCAGGACATCAACAGCCCGGGCGCCCGGGAAGTGGCACCGACCTTCGGCAACTTCCTGGCGTTCCAGCGCTCGGACCATTCCTGGCACGGCCACCTGCCGTTCAAGGGCGAGCGCCGGGTGCTGCAGATCGCCTGGTGCGTCAACGAGGAGGCGATCGCCCGCAAGCGCAAGCGCCACGGCCAGTCCAGCTTCCTGAAGAAGCTGTTCTCCTTCGGCAAGAAGCATTGAGCGGAGCGGCCGGCGCCCCATATCGCGGGGGCGCCGGCCCGATCCTCCGCCGGCCGCGCTGCCCCCGGGAGAGCCGGCCATGACCGCGATCCGCGCCCTTTTCGCCTGCCTCCTGCTCCTGCCCGGCTGCGCCGCCAGCCTGCCGCCGGCCGCCCCGCCGGATCCGGCGGTCGCGGCCAAGGTGAGAACGCTGTCGGACGACGATCCCTGCAGCGACGCCTTCGCCGGGGTGCTGACCGCCTATCGCATTCCGCCCGACCGGATCGTCGGCTTCGTGCTGCCGACGGTGGCGCATGACCATCCCGGCCTGCCGCTGCTGCGCCAGGCCTGGTTCAAGCTGTCCGGCGGCGGCAGCCTGGTGCTGGGCTACGACGCGACCCAGTGCTGGGTCACGGACATCAACGCGCGCGACGGGGCGGTGCTGCCCGCCATCGGCTGATCCCGGGGGCATTGAGCAGGACGGCCGGCATCCCATATCGCATCAGGGGCCCGGCCCGCGGGTCGGCCCCCCGATCGACGGGAGACGGCCATGCATCCGATCCGAACCCTTGTCGTCGCCGGCTTCGTCCTGACCGGCTGCATCGCCGCGGCGCCGCCCGAGGCCCCGCCCGACCCCGCGCTGGCGTCGAAGCTCCGGCAACTCTCGGACAACAATGCCTGCAGCGACCGGATCGCGGGGGCGTTGACCGCGGCGGGGGTCACGGCCGACCGGATCACCGATTACGACCTGGCGCCGGCGGCCACGGGCGGCCGGCGCAACGGGGGGACGCGGCGAAACCTGCAGCGTCAGGCCTGGCTCAAGATGGCCGGCGGCGGCAATGTCGTGGTGCAGTACGAGCCATCGTCCTGCCGCATCTCCCTCGTCTACGCCCGCGACGGCGCGACCCTGCCGGGCTGATCCGGCCGGACTGAAGCAGCGAGACGCTCCAGCAGCGGCACCGCCGTGGCGACCTCCGGCATCGCGGCGACCTCCCGTGCCATCCGCTCTGCCGCCCGACGATAGGCGGGATCGGCCAGCACCGCCTCTGCGGCCTCGCGCACCGCCTCCGGCGTGCAGCCGACCGGGTCGAGCACCCGGGCGATGCCGAGCGCGGCGCAGCGTTCGGCATTCGCCGGCTGGTCCGCCCCGATCGGCAGCAGGACCATCGGCACGCCATGCGCCAGCGCCCCGATCACGCTGCCCGATCCGGCCTGCGAGACCATCAGCCCGCAGCGGGGCAGCAGCAGCGACTGCGGCACGTACCGCTCGATCCGGACATGGGGCGGCTGCGGCCCGAGCGCCGCCGGGTCGATCTCGCGCCCGGTGGTGACGACCAGGCCGGCCGGCAGGTCGCGCAGCCCCGCGATCACCCGATCCAGCAGATCCCCGGATTCGAGATGGAACACGGTGCCGAGCGTGGCGTAGACGACCGGCCGGTCCGCCGGCAGGGCGGCGAGCCAGGGCGGCCCGTCCGCGACGGCCTCGTCCGCCGCAGGACGGATCAGCCGCGCCGTGGCCGGCAGCGGATGGGCCGGGTCGCGGAACGATGGCGGCACCGGCGACAGCACCAGATGCCGGCGGAGCATCGCCAGATCGGGATCGGGTGCGAGCCCGTGGGCCGTGCGCAGGGCGTTCAGCGGCTCCGCCACCAGGTCGGGCCGGACCAGCGCGCCGGCCGCGATCACCAGCACCGAGGCGTGCGGCAGGCCCAGGCGCTCGGCCGCGACCATGGCACCGAAATCCATCTCGTCGCAGACCAGGAGGCCCGGCCGCCAGCGGCCGCAGAGATCGACCAAGGCGGCCGCCCGGTCGCGCGCCGTCCGGCCGGCGAAGCCGTCGCGCACCGCCCGGTCCTCGCGCGCGGCGTCGAAGGCGAGCAGCGCCGTCCGGACGGGGGCCGAGCGCAGCGTCTCCCCGCCGGTGGCGAAGGCGGCGAAGCCGGCGGCCTCGACCGCTTCCGCCATCGCCGGCTGGCCGGCGAAGGCGACGGCATGGCCGGCCGCCCGCACGGCCCGCGCAATCGGCACCAGCGGCAGGAAATGCCCATTGCCACCGGCGAAGCTGAACAGGACACGCATTGCGATCTCCGTCGACCGAATGGAGTCAGTTCGTAGGTTGGGTTCGCGACGCGAACCCAACACTGGTCCGGGCTGCGCGATGTTGGGTTCGCCGAAGCGAACCCAACCTACGCGAGATGCTCAGGCTTCGGACAAAGAAAAACCCCCTCCGGCGGACCGGAGAGGGCTTTTCTTTGGAGCCAAGGCCGGATCAGGCGGCAGCTTCGCCCGAGGGCAGGGCCGGCTCGCCGTCCTGCTCCTCGTGCTGCAGCCGGGCGACCCGGTCGCGCTCGCCGGCGATCGCTCGCAGGCGGTTGACCACCGAGCCGGTGCCCGCCGGGATCAGGCGGCCGACGATGACGTTCTCCTTGAGGCCGGCCAGGTCGTCGACCTTGCCGGAGACCGCCGCCTCGGTGAGGACGCGGGTGGTCTCCTGGAACGAGGCCGCCGAGATGAACGACTTGGTCTGCAGCGAGGCCTTGGTGATGCCCTGGAGCACCGAGACGCCCTTGGCCGGCCGCAGGTTCTCGCGGATCGTCTTCTCGTTCTCCTCCTCGAAGTCCTCGCGGTCGATCTGGTCGCCGATCAGGAGGGTGGTGTCGCCCACCTCCGTGATCTCGACCTTCTGCAGCATCTGGCGGACGATCACCTCGATGTGCTTGTCGTTGATCTTCACGCCCTGCAGCCGGTAGACGTCCTGGATCTCATTGACCAGGTAGTCCGCCAGCGCCTCGACGCCGAGGACCGACAGGATGTCGTGCGGCACCGGGTTGCCGTCCAGCAGCTGGTCGCCCTTGAGGACGTAGTCGCCTTCCTGCACCGAGATGTGCTTGCCCTTCGGAATGAGGTATTCGCGCTCGTCGCCCGACTCCTCGTTCCGCACGACGATGCGCCGCTTGGTCTTGTAGTCCTTGCCGAACTCGACCCGGCCATCGAGGTCCGAGATGATGGCGTAGTCCTTCGGCTTGCGGGCCTCGAACAGCTCGGCGACGCGCGGCAGACCGCCGGTGATGTCACGCGTCTTCGAGCCTTCGCGCGGGATGCGGGCCAGCACGTCGCCGGCCTGGACCTGCGCGCCGTTCTCGACCTGCAGGATGGCGTCGACCGAGAGGAAGTAGCGCGCCTCCAGGCCGTTCGGCAGGCGGATCACCTCGCCCTTCTCGTCGCGCAGGACGATGCGGGGCTTCAGCTGGTCGCCGCGCGGCTGCTGCCGCCAGTCGACCACCACCTTGGCCGAGATGCCGGTCTGCTCGTCGACGACCTCGCGCATCGAGACGCCTTCGACCAGGTCCATGTAGGTCGCCGTGCCCGCCTTCTCGGTGATGATCGGCATGGTGTACGGATCCCACTCGGCCATCTTGCGGCCGCGCTCGATCGTCTCGCCGTCATCGACCAGCAGCTTGGCGCCGTAGGGCAGGCGGTGGCGCGCCTTTTCGCGGCCCTGCCCGTCGACCAGCTGCAGCTCGCAGTTGCGGCTCATCACCACCAGGACGCCCTGGCCGTTCTTCACCACGTTCCGGTTCTTGATCTGGACCTTGGCGTCGAACGCCGCCTCGATCGCCGACGCCTCGGCACCACGCTGGGCCGCGCCGCCGATGTGGAACGTCCGCATCGTCAGCTGGGTGCCCGGCTCGCCGATCGACTGCGCCGCGATGACGCCGACCGCCTCGCCGATGTTCACCGTGGTGCCGCGGGCCAGGTCGCGGCCGTAGCACTTGCCGCAGATGCCGCCCTTGGTCTCGCAGGTCAGGGCCGACCGGATCAGCACCCGGTCGATGCCGGCGACCTCGACCGCCTCGACCAGCGCCTCGTCGATCAGCTCGCCCTGCTTGACCACCACGTCGCCGGTCAGCGGGTGCAGCACGTCCTCGCCGGCGCAGCGGCCGAGGATGCGCTCGCCCAGCGGCACGATCACCTCGCCGCCGTCGATCACGGCGCCGGTGGTGATGCCGTTCCTGGTGCCGCAATCCTCCTCGATCACCACGCAATCCTGGGCGACGTCGACCAGGCGGCGGGTGAGGTAGCCGGAGTTCGCGGTCTTCAAGGCGGTGTCGGCCAGCCCCTTGCGGGCGCCGTGCGTCGAGTTGAAGTACTCGAGAACGGTCAGGCCTTCCTTGAAGTTCGAGATGATCGGCGTCTCGATGATCGAGCCGTCCGGCTTCGCCATCAGGCCGCGCATGCCGGCGAGCTGCCGGATCTGCGCCGCCGAACCGCGGGCGCCGGAATGGGCCATCATGTAGACCGAGTTCACCTGCCGGCTGGGGTCGGTGAGCGTGGCCTGGATCTCGGCCATCATCTCGCGCGCCACCTCGTCGGTGGTGTTCGACCACACGTCGACCACCTTGTTGTACTTCTCGCCGCGGGTGATCAGGCCGTCGAGATACTGGTTCTCGTACTCCTTCACCAGCTCGGACGCCTTGGCGATCAGCCCTTCCTTCGCCTTCGGGATGACCATGTCGTCCTTGCCGAAGGAGATGCCGGCGCGGCAGGCATGGGCGAAGCCCAGGCCCATCAGCCGGTCGCAGAAGATCACCGTCTCCTTCTGGCCGCAGTGGCGGTAGACGATATCGATGACGTTGGTGACGTCCTTCTTCGTCAAGAGCCGGTTAACCTGCGAGAACGGCACCGCCGGGTGCCGCGGCAGGATCTCGGACAAGAGCATCCGGCCCGGCGTGGTGGTGACGCGCTGGATGATCTCCTGGCCGTTCTCGTCGACCGTCTTGAACCGGGTCTTGATCCGGCTGTGCATGCCGATCACGCCGGCCGCCATTGCCTGCTCCATCTCGCCGATCGAGGCGAAACGGGGGATCTGGTGGGCGGTCAGCTTGCCCGACTTCAGCTTCTCGAACACCGCCTTGACGTCGGTGGCGTCGACCACGTCCGCCGGCTTGGCCGGGTTCTGCAGGATGATGTCGTCATTGGTGATCGCGGACGTCAACGCCTCGATCCCGTCGATCGACAGCGCCGGGCCGAGCTTGTCGTTGCGCTCCATCGACAGGTAGTAGATGCCGAGGACGATGTCCTGCGACGGCACGATGATCGGCTTGCCGTTGGCCGGGCTGAGGATGTTGTTGGTCGACATCATCAGCACGCGGGCCTCGAGCTGGGCCTCGAGCGCGAGCGGCACGTGCACGGCCATCTGGTCGCCGTCGAAATCGGCGTTGAAGGCGGTGCAGACCAGCGGGTGCAGCTGGATCGCCTTGCCCTCGATCAGGGTCGGCTCGAACGCCTGGATGCCCAGGCGGTGCAGCGTCGGGGCGCGGTTCAGGAGGACCGGGTGCTCGCGGATCACCTCCTCGAGGATGTCCCAGACCTCCGGCCGCTCCTTCTCCACCATCCGCTTCGCGGCCTTGATGGTGGACGCCATGCCGTACAGTTCGAGCTTGTGGTAGATGAACGGCTTGAACAGCTCGAGCGCCATCTTCTTCGGCAGGCCGCACTGGTGGAGTTTCAGCTCCGGCCCGACGACGATGACCGAACGGCCCGAATAGTCGACGCGCTTGCCGAGCAGGTTCTGGCGGAACCGGCCCTGCTTGCCCTTCAGCATGTCGCTGATCGACTTCAGCGGGCGCTTGTTGGCGCCGGTGATGACGCGGCCGCGACGGCCGTTGTCGAACAGCGCGTCGACCGCCTCCTGCAGCATGCGCTTCTCGTTGCGCACGATGATGTCGGGCGCGCGCAGCTCGATCAGCCGCTTCAGGCGGTTGTTGCGGTTGATGACGCGGCGATACAGATCATTGAGATCCGAGGTCGCGAAGCGGCCGCCGTCCAGGGGGACGAGCGGACGCAGCTCCGGCGGGATCACCGGAACGACGTCGAGCACCATCCACTCCGGATGCGAGCCGGATTCGAGGAAGGCGTCGATCAGCTTCAGCCGCTTGACCAGCTTCTTGCGCTTGGCCTCGGAGCCGGTCTCGCGCAGCTCCTCACGGACCTGCACCCGCTGCTCCTCCAGGTCCATGCCCGAAAGCATGCCCTTGAGGGCCTCGGCGCCGATCTTGGCGGTGAAGGCGTCCTCGCCGTACTCGTCCTGGGCGCGAAGATACTCGTCCTCGGTGAGGAGCTGGTTCTTCTTCAGCGCGGTCAGGCCGGGCTCGACCACCACGAAGCTCTCGAAGTACAGGACCTTCTCGAGATCCTTCAGCGTCATGTCGACCATCAGGCCGATGCGCGACGGCAGCGACTTCAGGAACCAGATGTGCGCCACCGGCGAGGCCAGCTCGATATGGCCCATGCGCTCGCGCCGGACCTTCGACAGCGTGACCTCGACGCCGCACTTCTCGCAGATGATGCCGCGGTACTTCATGCGCTTGTACTTGCCGCACAAGCACTCGTAGTCCTTGATCGGACCGAAGATCCGGGCGCAGAACAGGCCGTCGCGCTCCGGCTTGAAGGTCCGGTAGTTGATCGTCTCCGGCTTCTTGATCTCGCCATAGGACCAGGAGCGGATGCGCTCCGGGCTGGCGATCTGGATCTTGATCTGGTCGAAGCTCTGCGGCGTCGAGACCTGGCCGACGAGATTCATCAACTCGTTCATGTACCTGCTCCCCCGGGGGTAGGGACGGACAAATAGGGTTCAGCGGCGGCCGATCCTGTCGGACCGGCCGCCGGAGACGGATCAGTAGGTGCGCTGCTCGAGCTCGACATTGAGGCCCAGCGACCGCAGCTCCTTCATCAGCACGTTGAAGGATTCGGGGATGCCGGCCTCGAAGTTGTCGTCGCCGCGGACGATCGCCTCGTAGACCTTGGTGCGGCCGGACACGTCGTCCGACTTCACCGTCAGCATCTCCTGCAGCGTGTACGCGGCGCCGTAGGCCTCGAGCGCCCACACCTCCATCTCGCCGAAGCGCTGGCCACCGAACTGGGCCTTGCCGCCCAGCGGCTGCTGGGTGACCAGGCTGTACGGGCCGATCGACCGGGCGTGGATCTTGTCGTCCACCAGGTGGTGCAGCTTCAGCATGTAGATGTAGCCGACGGTCACCTTGCGGGCGAACTGCTCGCCGGTGCGGCCGTCCTGCAGCGTGACCTGGCCCGAGGAGGCCAGGCCGGCCTTCTCCAGCATGTGGACGATGTCGTCCTCGCGGGCGCCGTCGAACACCGGCGTCGCCATCGGGACGCCCTTGCGCAGGTTGCCGGCCATCTCGACCAGCTCGTCCGCGGACATGCTCTCGATGTCCTCGTCGTACTGGGCGGCGCCGTACACGTCCTGCAGCTTGCCCTGCAGCGCCTTCACCGTCTTGCCGGTGTCCTCGCCGCGCCGGGCCTGGGCCTGGTACTGGTCGACGACCTCGCCGATCTGGCGGCCGATGCCGGCGGCCGCCCAGCCGAGATGGGTCTCCAGGATCTGGCCGACATTCATGCGGCTGGGCACGCCGAGCGGGTTCAGCACCAGGTCGACATGGGTGCCGTCCTCGAGATACGGCATGTCTTCGATCGGCATGATCTTGGACACCACGCCCTTGTTGCCGTGCCGGCCGGCCATCTTGTCGCCGGGCTGCAGCTTGCGCTTCACCGCGACGAAGATCTTGACCATCTTCATCACGCCGGGCGGCAGCTCGTCGCCGCGCTGCAGCTTCTCGACCTTGTTGTCGAACCGCGCCTCCAACGCCTTCACCTGGTCGTCGAAGTGACGGCCCATGGCCTCGATATCGGCCATGCGCGCCTCGTCGGCGATGGTGATCTGGCGCCACTGGCCGCGGCTGAAGTCCTTCAGCTGCGCCTCGCCGATCTCGCCGCCGGTGGCGAAGCCCTTCGGCCCGGAGACCGAGGTCTGGCCCAGCAGCAACTCCTTGAGGCGGGCGAAGAAGCTGCGCTCCAGGATCGCGCGCTCGCTGTCGCGGTCCTTGGCCAGCCGCTCGATCTCGGCCCGCTCGATCGCCAGCGCACGCTCGTCCTTGTCGACGCCGCGGCGCGAGAACACCCGCACCTCGACGATCGTGCCGGTGACGCCCGGCGGCAGGCGCAGCGAGGTGTCGCGGACGTCGGACGCCTTCTCGCCGAAGATGGCGCGGAGCAGCTTCTCCTCCGGCGTCATCGGGCTCTCGCCCTTCGGCGTGACCTTGCCGACCAGGATGTCGCCCGGCTTCACCTCGGCGCCGATATAGACGATGCCCGCCTCGTCGAGGTGGCGCAGCGCCTCCTCGCCGACATTCGGGATGTCACGGGTGATCTCCTCCTGGCCGAGCTTGGTGTCGCGCGCCATCACCTCGAATTCCTCGATGTGGATCGAGGTGAAGACGTCGTCCTTGACGATGCGCTCGGAGATGAGGATCGAGTCCTCGAAGTTGTAGCCGTTCCAGGGCATGAAGGCGACGAGCACGTTGCGGCCGAGCGCGAGCTCGCCGAGCTCGGTCGACGGGCCGTCGGCCACGATGTCGCCCTTGCGCACCCGGTCGCCGACCTTCACCAGCGGCCGCTGGGTGATGCAGGTGCTCTGGTTCGAGCGCTGGAACTTCAGCAGGTTGTAGATGTCGACGGTCGAGGCGGCGCCCTCGGTGTCGGTCACCCGCACGACGATGCGGGTGGCGTCGACCGTATCGACGATGCCGGCACGGCGGGCGACGATGGTGACGCCGGAATCCCGGGCCACCGTGCCCTCCATGCCGGTGCCGACCAGGGGCGCGTCGGCGCGCACCAGCGGCACCGCCTGGCGCTGCATGTTCGAGCCCATCAGCGCGCGGTTGGCATCGTCGTTCTCGAGGAACGGGATCAGCGCCGCGGCCACCGAGACGATCTGCTTCGGCGAGACGTCGACCAGGTCGATCGATTCCGGCTTCGACATGATGTAGTCGCCGCCCTGCCGGCAGGAGACGAGGTCGCCGACGAAACGGCCTTCCTCGTCCAGCTCGGCATTCGCCTGGGCGATGGTGTAGCGGCTCTCCTCCATCGCCGAGAGGTAGATCACCTCGTCGGTGACGCGGCCGTCCGCCATCTTGCGGTACGGGCTCTCGATGAAGCCGTACTTGTTCACCCGGGCGTAGGTTGCGAGCGAGTTGATCAGGCCGATGTTCGGGCCTTCCGGCGTCTCGATCGGGCAGATCCGGCCGTAATGGGTCGGATGCACGTCGCGCACCTCGAAGCCGGCGCGCTCACGGGTCAGGCCGCCCGGCCCGAGGGCCGAGAGGCGCCGCTTGTGCGTGATCTCGGACAGCGGGTTGGTCTGGTCCATGAACTGGCTGAGCTGCGAGGAGCCGAAGAACTCCCGCACCGCCGCCGCCGCCGGCTTCGCGTTGATCAGGTCGTGCGGCATGATCGTGTCGATATCGACCGACGACATGCGCTCGCGGATCGCGCGCTCCATGCGCAGCAGGCCGACGCGGTACTGGTTCTCCATCAGCTCGCCGACCGAACGGACGCGGCGGTTGCCGAGGTTGTCGATGTCGTCGATCTCGCCGCGGCCGTCCTTCAGCTCGACCAGGATCTTAAGGATCTCGAGGATGTCGAGCTTGCGCAGGACGCGGAGTTGGTCGTCGGTCTCGAAGCCCAGGCGCGCGTTCATCTTCACCCGGCCGACGGCCGAGAGGTCGTAGCGCTCCTGGTCGAAGAACAGGCCGTTGAACAGCGCCTCGGCGCTCTCCAGCGTCGGCGGCTCGCCGGGGCGCATGACGCGGTAGATGTCGATCAGCGCGTCCTCGCGGCTGGCGTTGCGGTCGATCGCCAGGGTGCTGCGGACATAGGGTCCGACATTGACGTGGTCGATGGCGAGCACGGTCAGGGTGTCGAAGCCCTTCTCCTCGAACAGGTCGAGGACGGCCTGGGTGACCTCGTCACCGGCCTCGAAGAAGACCTCGCCGGTCTTCTCGTCGATCACGTCGCCGGCCAGGTAGCGGCCGGCCAGGTCCTCGGCCGGGACCAGAATCTCGGTGACGCCCTGCTCGGCCAGCTTCTTGATGACGCGCGGCGTCATCTTGGTGTCGGTCTGGGCCACCACCTCGCCCGAGGCGGCGTCGACCAGGTCGGCCGTCAGCTTGACGCCCTTCAGCCGCTCCGCGTCAAAGGCGGTCTTCCAGCCGTCCTTGGCGCGCGTATAGGCGACGCTGCCGTAGAAGAAGCCGAGGATCTCCTCCCGGCTCATGCCCTGCGCCTCATAGGGCTGCAGGCCGCGGCCTTCCTTCGCCCGAGCCTCGCGCAGCGCGGCGGTCTCGGCCGAATCCAGCGCCATCAGCAGCGTCGTGGTCGGCAGCTTGCGGCGGCGGTCGATGCGGACATAGAGATGGTCCTTGGCGTCGAACTCGAAGTCGAGCCAGGAGCCGCGATAGGGGATCACGCGGGCGGCGAACAGGTACTTGCCCGAAGAATGGGTCTTGCCCTTGTCGTGGTCGAAGAACACGCCCGGGCTGCGGTGCATCTGGGAGACGATGACGCGCTCGGTGCCGTTGATGATGAAGGTGCCGTTCGCCGTCATGAGCGGCATGTCGCCCATGT
Source organism: Inquilinus sp. NPDC058860 (assembly GCF_042743185.1). Classification (NCBI taxonomy): domain Bacteria; kingdom Pseudomonadati; phylum Pseudomonadota; class Alphaproteobacteria; order Rhodospirillales; family Rhodospirillaceae; genus Inquilinus; species Inquilinus sp. NPDC058860. The sequence goes on from NZ_JBHYMS010000014.1 coordinate 124,600, forward strand.
AGACGTCCTGCTCCTTGATGTCGCGGATCGAGCGCAGGCCCGTATCCTCCTCGACATCGAACACGGTCAGGCGCAGCGTCACCTTGAGCGGCGCGGCGAAGGTCATGCCCCGCTGCTGGCACTCCTCGACGTCGTATTTCGGCTCTTCCAGCTCGTAGGAAACAAAATCGAGCTCGGCGCGTTCAGAGAAGTCCTTGATCGGAAAGACCGACCGGAACACCTCCTGCAGGCCGACCACGGCCCGGGCCGCCGGCTTGACGTTCATCTGCAGGAACTGATCGTAGGAGCTGCGCTGCACCTCGATCAGGTTGGGCATTTGGGCGACCTCGGGGATCCGCCCGAAACTCTTGCGGACGCGCTTACGGCCGGTGAAGGTCTGAGCCATGTGAGCCCCTCGTTTCCAACAAATGCCGAACAGGTACGGAACACAAACGCCCGTTCGCGGCCGACCCCTGGGGATCGGCCGCGCCCGGACTACAGTGACAAAACAGCCTGAAGTGCCACGCGGGTCTTACTTGACGTCGACCTTGGCGCCGGCTTCTTCGAGCTGCTTCTTGATCTTGGCGGCCTCGTCCTTCGACACGCCTTCCTTGACGGGCTTCGGCGCGCCTTCGACGAGGTCCTTGGCCTCCTTGAGGCCGAGGCCGGTGATCGCACGGACCTCCTTGATCACGTTGATCTTCTTCTCGCCGGCGTCCGCCAGGACGACGGTGAACTCGGTCTGCTCCTCGGCCGGAGCGGCAGCGGCGGCAGCCGCGCCCGGAGCCGCGGCAACCGCGACCGGAGCGGCGGCGGACACGCCCCACTTCTCCTCGAGCAGCTTCGAGAGCTCGGCGGCCTCGAGGACCGTCAGGCTCGACAGATCGTCGACCAGCTTTGCAAGATCAGCCATTTCGTTCTCCTAAGACTTGGGTCTTCTGGGTACGGTTTCAACAGGTGCGGCTCTATGCCGCCTCGTCCTTCTTGGCATAGGCCCCGAAGACGCGGGCGAGCTGCCCGGCCGGAGCCTGCAGAACACCGGCGATACGCGTCGCCGGGGTCTGGATCATGCCCACCAGCCTTGCCCGCAGCTCGTCGAGCGACGGCAGCGAAGCAAGAGCCTCGACACCCTTCTGATCGAGCAGCTGAGGACCGAGACCGCCGCCGATGATCTGCAGCTTCTCGTTCTTCTTGGCGTAATCGACCGCCACCTTCGCCGCCGCGACCGCGTCCTGGGAGAACGCGATGGCGGTCGGGCCGGTGAACAGGTCGGCCAGATGCTCGAACTGGGTGCCCTGAAGGGCGATGCGGGCGAGCCGGTTCTTGGTCACGCGGAACGAGGCCCCCGCCGCGAGCATTTGCCGCCGGAGATCGGTCGATTCGGCCACCGTCATCCCGCCTTGGCGGGTGACGACGACCATGTTCGCCGTCCGGAACGACTCCTGCAGCGCGGCGATCTTCTCGGTCTTTTGTGTACGGTTCACGGATCGCCTCCGTTGTCGGGGCCCCCGCCCGGCCGAAGCCGGAGATGGAGCCCCAGTCCACATTGGACCGGTCCTTGGGCATCCCTCGGTGAAGAGGGGGAGCCCGGTGCCGATCCGCTCTCCTGTCCCAGAAGTCCAAGCCCCGCACGGCGCCCGGGCCGAGGCCCGGCCGCCGCCGTTGATTGGGTTCGACTCCCGTCTATGCAGGTGGGTTTTAAGCGCCTCGCGACGCCCCTGCAGTCTCGGACAGGTTCGGGCAGGGCCGAGGCCCCACCCTAGCGTCGCCCGTTGCCGGGCGACGTATCCTTGAAACGGCCCCTGGCGGGGCCCCGCTACCCTTTCGGGCAGCGTATTCCTTAGGCGCCGGCGCCCTCGTGCAGCTTCGCCAGGTCCAGCTTGTAGCCCGGGCCCATGGTCGAGGTGACGGTCACCTTCTTGAGATAGGTGCCCTTCGCCCCGCTGGGCTTGGCGCGCTGGATCGCCTCGACGAAGGCGCGGATGTTGCCGACCAGCGCCTCTTCCGTGAAGCTGGCCTTGCCGACGCCGGCATGGACGATGCCCGCCTTCTCGGCCCGGAACTCCACCGCGCCGCCCTTGGCCGCCTTGATGGCGCCGGCGACGTCGGGGGTGACGGTGCCCAGCTTCGGGTTCGGCATCAGGCCGCGGGGGCCCAGCACCTTACCGAGACGGCCGACCACGCCCATCATGTCCGGGGTGGCGATGCAGCGGTCGAAATCGCTGCGGCCGTCCTGGATCTCCTTGGCCAGCTCGTCGGCGCCGACGACGTCGGCCCCGGCGGCCAGGGCCTGCTCGGCCTTCTCGCCGCGGGCGAACACCAGGACGCGGACGGTCTTGCCGGTGCCGTTCGGCAGCTGCACGACGCCGCGGACCATCTGGTCGGCGTGGCGCGGGTCGACGCCGAGATTCATCGCGATCTCGACGGTCTCGTCGAACTTCGCCGTGGCCGATGCCTTCAGCAGCTTGACCGCCTGGGTCAGGTCATAGGACGCCTCGGGGTTCAGCCCCTTGGTCGCGGCGCGCAGGCGCTTGGAAATCTTGGCCATCCCGATTACTCCACCACCTCGATGCCCATCGACCGGGCGGAACCCTTGATCATCTGGGCAGCCGCCTCGACGTCGTTCGCATTGAGATCCTTCATCTTGATCTCGGCGATCTCGCGGATCTGCGTCATCGTGATCTTGCCGACCGTGGCGCCCTTGCCGGGCGTCTGGCTGCCCTTGTCGAGCCCCGCGGCCTTCTTGATGAAGTAGGTGTTCGGCGGCGTCTTGGTGACGAAGGTGAAGGTCCGGTCCGCATAGGCCGTGATCACGACCGGGATCGGCATCCCCTTCTCCAGGTTCTGCGTCTGGGCGTTGAACGCCTTGCAGAACTCCATGATGTTCAGACCGCGCTGACCCAGCGCCGGACCGATCGGCGGCGACGGGTTGGCGGCGCCCGCGGGCACCTGCAGCTTGATCTGTCCTACGACCTTCTTTGCCATCTCATATCCCTCAACAACTGATCCCTCCGGCGGAACCGGAGGGATTGGGAAGCGCGGTCACGACCCCCGGAGGACTTCCCGGGAGGGTCTCCCGCGCCGCTCCCCCGCACCCTGGGGCGCGGGGCATCCGACGACGATCAGCGGATCGTCACGAAACCTTCTCGACCTGCGTGTACTCTAGCTCCACCGGAGTCGCACGGCCGAAGATCGAGACCGCGACCTTGAGCCGCGAACGCTCCTCGTCCACCTCCTCCACCACGCCGTTGAAGCTGGTGAAGGGACCGTCGGCCACGCGCACCGTCTCGCCGATCTCGAAGGTGATGGAGGGCTTCGGCCGCTCCACCCCTTCCTGGACCTGCTGCATGATCCGCATCGCCTCGGTCTCGCTGATCGGGATCGGCTTGTTGCCGGACCCGAGGAAGCCGGTGACCTTCGGCGTGTTCTTGACCAGATGCCAGGCCCGGTCGGACAGCTCCATCTTGAGCAGCACGTAGCCCGGAAAGAACTTGCGCTCGGTGTTGACCTTCTGGCCGCGGCGGATCTCGACGACCTCCTCGGTCGGCACGACGATCTGCTCGAAATGGTCGGACAGGCCCTTCTGCTCGGCCTGCTCGCGGATCGACTCCGCGACCTTCTTCTCGAAATTCGAATAGACGTGCAGCACGTACCAACGCATCGCCATGGGTCAGCCCCCCATGCCGATGATGGACGTCACCGCCCAGCCGGCGGCCCAGTCCACCAGCAGGAAGAAGATCGACATGAGGGTGACGAACACGAACACCATGCCGGTGGTGATCGCGGTCTCCTTCCGTGTCGGCCAGGTGACCTTCGCGGTCTCCTGCCGGACCTGCCTGAAGAACTGGACGGGGCTGGTCTTGGCCATGTCTACCAATCAAATCGCCGGTCAGTCTGATCGCCAAGAGGGGCGGGCGTGGCAGGAGTGGAGGGTCTCGAACCCCCAGCCTTCGGTTTTGGAGACCGACGCTCTACCAATTGAGCTACACTCCTCCGGGGACCGCCCTGCCTTCAGGAACACGACGAGGCACGCTCGCCGCCCTGACCGCGGAGCGAACGGCCTTGTAGCGGAAGCGCCGGGCAGAATCAACACCCTGTTCGGAGGCGCCGTCGGATTTCTCTCAGGCCGCCCGCTCCGCCCCGTTTCCGGCCGCCTCCACGATATCCAGAAACAGCCTGTGCACCCGCCGGTCGGCGGACAGCTCCGGGTGGAAGGTGGCGGCCAGCAGCCGGCCCTGGCGCACCAACACCGGGTCGCCGCCCCGCTCCGCCAGCACCTCGACGCCGGGGCCGATCGCGACGATGCGCGGCGCCCGGATGTAGACCGCCTCGAGCGGACCGCCGGGCAGCGCCGTCGGAGTCTCCAGGATCGCCGAGTCGATCTGGCGTCCATAGGCGTTGCGCTCGACCGTGACGTCGAGGACGCCGAGGCTCTCCTGCTCCGGCCGCAGCACCCGGCGGGCCAGGAGGATGCAGCCGGCGCAGGTGCCGAAGACCGGCATCGTCCGGGCGAAGCCCTTCAGCGCCTCGAACATCCCGTCGCGCGCCGCCAGCTTCAGCAGCGTGCTCGACTCCCCGCCCGGGATCACCAGCCCGGCGAGGCCGGCGAGATGGACCGGCAGGCGCACCGGGACGGCCTCCGCCCCCGTCTCGCGCAGCGCCCGGGCATGGGCCTCGAAATCGCCCTGCAGCGCCAGCACGCCGATGCGCGGCGCGGCGGCCTCGGTCCGACCCGTCACCATCCGCGGGTCTGCAGCATCTGGGCGGGGTCGAGCGCCGCCACCGCCAGACCCTTCATGGCACCCTGGCACTCGGCGCTGGCCTCGGCCAGGATCGCCGCGTCCTCGAAATGGGTGGTGGCGCGGACGATGGCGCGGGCCCGGCGCTCCGCCTCCTCCGGCTCGGCGAAGGTCTGCGAGTCCTGCATGAAGATGCCAGAGCCGACGAACACCGCCTCGGCCCCGAGCTGCCGCACCAGGGCGGCGTCGGCCGGGGTGGCGATGCCGCCGGCCGAGAAGTTCGGCACCGGCAGCCGGCCGGACTCGGCCACCAGCCGCACCAGCTCGTAGGGCGCGCCCAGCTCCTTCGCCGTGCTGTACAGCTCCTCCGGCCGCAGCACGGTCAGGCCGCGGATGTCCCGGCTGATCTGGCGCAGATGCTGCACGGCATGGACCACGTCGCCGGTGCCGGCCTCGCCCTTGGTGCGGATCATGGCCGCACCCTCGGCGATCCGGCGCAGCGCCTCGCCCAGGTTGCGGGCGCCGCAGACGAAGGGCGTGGCGAAGGCCTGCTTGTCGACGTGATGCGCCTCGTCGGCCGGGGTCAGCACCTCGGATTCGTCGATGAAGTCGACGCCAAGCGACTGCAGCACCTGGGCCTCGGCGAAATGGCCGATGCGGCACTTGGCCATCACCGGGATCGACACGGCGCCCATGATCTCGCGGATCTTGACCGGCGACGCCATGCGGGCGACGCCGCCTTCGGCCCGGATCTGGGCCGGCACCCGCTCCAGCGCCATCACCGCGATGGCGCCGGCGCGCTCGGCGACCTCGGCCTGGCGCGCATCGGTGACGTCCATGATGACGCCGCCCTTCAGCATCTCGGCCAGGCCGGTCTTCAGGCGCAGGGCCTGGGGGGAATGGGTGGTGCCGTTGGCGGTCATGGTCTTCTCCAATCGAACTCGTTGGAAAAGCTAGGCGCTCGGCACTGGTCGGATAAGATCCACCGAACCGGCAATTTGGTGGATCCAGTTCTCCGTCGGGGGAATGCGGTCTCCGGGGTGGTGGATTCGGATTTCTCCGGAAACGATGGGTCCAGTCAGGCCGCGCCGCCGCGGCGGAAGGACTGCACCACCTCGCGCAGCAGGGCGACGCCCTGGCGGATGTCCGCCTCCTCCAGCGCGGCGTAGCCCATCAGGAAGCCGGCACCCGCCGTTCCCGCCGCGCCGGTCTCGGCCGGGACGATGCCGACCGAGCGCAGCGCCGCCGCCTCGGCGACGCTGCCGGCCAGGGCTGCCGGGATGTCGCGGAAGCGGACCACGAGATGCAGGCCGGCCTTCGCCCCCTCGATCGCCACCGCCGCGCCGAATGCCGATGTCAGCGCCGCCACCAGCGCATCGCGGCGGCGCTGGTTGCGCCGGCGGGTGCGGCGGATGTGGCGCTCGAAATGGCCGTCGCGGATGAGATGGGCGAACACCGCCTGGTCGAGCGAGGCGGTGTGCCGGTCGGTCAGCTGCTTGGCCCGCAGGAACGGCTCCACCAGCTCCGGCGGCAGCACCATGTAGCCGAGGCGCAGGCCGGGCGACAGCACCTTGGAGACGGTGCCGGAGTAGATCACCAGCCCGGCGCGGTCGAGCGCCTGCAGCGATTCGACCGGGCGGCCCTCGTAGCGGTACTCGCTGTCGTAATCGTCCTCGAACACGTAGGTGCCGCCGCGTTCGGCCCAGTCCAGCAGGGCCAGGCGGCGCGCCGCCGGCATCACCCCGCCGGTCGGGAACTGGTGGCCCGGCGTGACATGAATCAGACGGGCCCCGGCCCCGGGCGGCGGCAGCCGGGCGGTGTCCAGCCCGTCGGCATCGACCGGCACCGGCAGCAGCCGGGCGCCGATCGCCTCCACCGCCAGGCGGGCGCCGCTGTAGCCGGGATCCTCGACCACCACCGTGTCGCCGGGGTCGACCAGCACGCGCAGGGCCAGGTCGACCGCCTGCTGCGAGCCGTTGACGATCAGGATCTGCTCCGGCAGCGCCCGCACCGCCCGGGCCCGCGCCAGATAGTCGGACAGCGCGGCGCGCAGCTCCGGCAGCCCCTGCGGGTTCTCGTACAGATAGGGCTTGCCGGCGCGGCGGCGGATCTCGCGCAGCAGCAGGCGGCGCCAGATGTCGGCCGGGAAGTCGGCGGCGCTGACGGTGCCGTAGTGGAAGCTGTAGCGGAAGCCGCCGCGGCGGGTCAGGCTGTCGATGTCGAGGCCGCGCAGCCGCTCGCTGTAGCGCGACAGACGGGGCGCGCGCGGCGCCTCCGCCGGCGGCACGGCAGCGGCGGGGCGGGGCCCGGCCCCGGCCGGCAGGGCCGTGCCGACGAAGGTGCCGGCGCCCGGCCGGCTCTCGAGATAGCCTTCGGCCAGCAGCTGCTCATAGGCCAGCAGCACGGTGTTGCGCGAGATCGCGAACTGGTCGGCCAGCGCGCGGGAGGACGGCAGCCGGGCGCCCGGCACCGCGTCGCCGCTCAGGATCGAGGCCTTGAGCTGGTCGTAGATCTGGGTCTGCAGCGGGGCATCGCGGTCGAGACGGATCACCATGGGCCCATCTTAGGCTTTGCCCGAAACGACGGAAGGGCGGGGAGATCCCCGCCCTTCCGCATTGTCGCGATCGGATGCCGCAGGCGCGGCCGCCCGATTTACTTGATGATGGAGGCGACGACGCCGGCGCCGACGGTGCGGCCGCCCTCGCGGATGGCGAAGCGCAGGCCCTCATCCATCGCGATCGGCGCGATCAGAGTGACCTTCATCGAGATGTTGTCGCCCGGCATCACCATCTCGGTGCCCTCCGGCAGCTCCACCACACCGGTCACATCCGTCGTCCGGAAGTAGAACTGCGGACGGTAGTTGGTGAAGAACGGCGTGTGACGGCCGCCCTCTTCCTTGGTCAGGATGTACGCCTCGGCCTTGAACTCGGTGTGCGGCGTGATCGAGCCCGGCTTGGCCAGAACCTGGCCGCGCTCGACCTCCTCGCGCTTGGTGCCGCGCAAGAGCGCCCCGATGTTGTCGCCCGCCTCGCCCTGGTCCAGCAGCTTGCGGAACATCTCCACGCCGGTGCAGGTCGTCTTCACCGTCGGCTTCAGACCGACGATCTCGATTTCCTCACCCACCTTCACGATCCCGCGCTCCACGCGACCCGTCACCACCGTGCCGCGACCCGAGATCGAGAACACGTCCTCGATCGGCATCAGGAACGGACGGTCCTTCGGACGCTCCGGCTGCGGGATGTAGCTGTCGACCTTCGACATCAGCTCCAGGATCGCGTCACGACCCAGCTTCGCGTCGCCGTCCTCCAGCGCCACCAGCGCCGAGCCCGGCACGATCGGAATGTCGTCCCCCGGGAAGTCGTAGCTCGACAGCAGCTCCCGGACCTCGAGCTCCACCAGCTCCAAGAGCTCCGGATCGTCGACCATGTCGACCTTGTTCAGGAACACCACCAGCGCCGGAACGCCCACCTGCCGCGCCAACAGGATGTGCTCGCGCGTCTGCGGCATCGGCCCGTCCGCCGCCGACACCACCAGGATCGCGCCGTCCATCTGCGCCGCACCCGTGATCATGTTCTTCACGTAGTCGGCGTGGCCCGGGCAGTCCACATGCGCGTAGTGACGGTTCGCCGTCTCGTACTCCACATGCGCCGTCGAGATCGTGATCCCGCGCGCCTTCTCCTCCGGCGCCTTGTCGATCTGGTCGTACGCCGTGAACGTCGCCCCGCCAGACTCCGCAAGGATCTTCGTGATCGCCGCCGTCAGCGACGTCTTCCCGTGATCCACGTGGCCGATCGTGCCGATGTTGCAGTGCGGCTTCGTCCGCTCAAACTTCGCCTTCGCCATTCTCTCGAAAACCCTAATCGTTCGCAGTTGGGACCTGTGTGTCCCCGGATGGAGCGGGTGAAGGGAATCGAACCCTCGTATTCAGCTTGGAAGGCTGCTGCTCTACCATTGAGCTACACCCGCCCGGACGTCCGGGGACGCGCCATGTCCTCGACCGTGACTTCGAAGCCAAGCGGGCTTTGGTGGAGGGGGCTGGATTCGAACCAGCGTACGCTATGCGGGCAGATTTACAGTCTGCTGCCTTTAACCACTCGGCCACCCCTCCAAAGGGCTTCGCCGCACGGCTCGGCGAATGGCGGGGCGGAATATCGACATCCCGGCGCGGAAGTCAAGCATGCGTGATGCGAAAATCGTAAACTTGACCGCGCCCGCCCCACAGCGCACAGGACGGCCATGACCCGCACACCGCAGAACCGCCCGCCCCGCGCCGCCCCGCCCCATGCCCCGCGGCCCAATCCACGCCAGGGCCCGAACCAGGGCCAGCGCCCGGATCAGCGCGGCCCCGGCGGCCGCGCACCCGACGGACGGCCGCCGGCGCGCGAGCCCGACCGCTACCTCTACGGCGTCCATGCCGCCGTCGCCGCGATCCTGAATCCGGAACGCGAGGTCACCCGGGTGCAATGCACCGAGGCCGGGCTGGCGAATCTGTCCGACGCCCTGGCGCAGGCGGCCCGGGCCGGCATCGACCGCCCGGCGCCGGAGATCGTCGACCGCGCCCTGATGGACCGCTTCCTGAAGGGCGCCGTGCACCAGGGCATCGCGATCGAGATCAAGCCGCTGGAGGCACCGGACATCGACGATCTCGGCCGCGAGGCGGAGCTACGCGAAGCCACGCAGGGGCGCAGCGTGGTGGTGGTGCTGGACCAGGTGACCGACCCGCACAACATCGGCGCCATCCTGCGCTCCGCCGCCGCCTTCGGGGCGCTCGCCGTCATCGTCACCGACCGCAACACGCCCGAGGTCACCGGGGTGATGGCCAAGGCGGCATCGGGCGCGGTCGAGCACGTGGCCCTGACCCGGGTGAAGAATCTGGCCCGCGCTCTCGAATCCCTGGCCGAATGGGGCTTCCGCCGGATCGGCCTGGCCGAGGAGGGCGAGGTGTCGCTGGCCGAGGCGATGCAGGGCGACCGGGTCGCGCTGGTGCTGGGCGCCGAGGGCGAGGGCCTGCGCCACCTGACGCGCGAGACCTGCGACGTGCTGGCCAAGCTGTCGACCCAGGGCCCGATCGGCAGCCTGAACGTCTCCAACGCCGCCGCCATCGCGCTGTACGAGGCGGCAAGGGGGAGTTGAGGGAGGAAGCCATGGCCAAGAAGGCCTTCGACAAGATCATGGCGGGGCTGGAGGACGCGAGGGCGATTGCCGAGGGCACCGCCGATGCTGCCGGCTACCGAGTGCACACTCCAGGCCAAGTCGACGCGGGGATCATCCGCAAGCAAGATAAGCCGCACCAAGGGGGCCCGATGAATGGACGATCTCACCATCGCCGCGATCCGGCGCCGGATCAGGACGAAGATCACTGATTCTGACGGATTTTCGCCAGCCGATCCGGACGGCATCGCCGATGACGAAAGACAGCTCGGCTTCGCGTTTCCGCCGTTGCTGAAGCGCATCTACACGGAGATCGGCAACGGAGGCTTCGGGCCCGGCTACGGGTTGATCGGTCTGTCGAACGGCGTGCCGGACGACGCCGGCAACACCGGGCCCGCCATCTACAAGCTATTCCGCGACGGCGATCCAGAAGATCCCCACTGGAAATGGCCGGAGGGGCTCCTGCCGATCTGTGATTGGGGATGCGCCATTCGGTCGTGTGTCGACTGTGCGGATCCGAACTTCCGCATGCGGATCTTCGATCCCAATGAACACCGCGGCGAAGATTGGGCTGATGCCATCTTCGAGGAATCCCCCAGTTTTGAAGAATGGATCAAAGCGTGGGCTTCAGGCGTCGATCTGTGGGCGCTGATGTATGGCGAAGAGGGGCATATCACCCGGCTTCTAGCCACCCGGAAACCGATCTCTTGAAATGCCAAGCGTGGCAATCAGACAAGTCGCTTCTTTGTAAAAGCTTTGACGGAGTGCGATTTGAGGTACTTCTCAAATGCCAGCGCCCTGAGCTTGTCCGGAAAGGCGCAGTACCAGACCAGCTCCCACGGCATGAACTTGGTCGTGTGAGTCGATTTGCCCGCGTTGTGATCGGCTATTCGCTGCCTCAGATCAGCGGAGGCGCCAACGTACTCCTGGTCGGGGAAAGCGGTGCTCCGGATGATGTAGACGTACCACACGGCGCCAGTCCGTCTTCGCTTTCGCTTCGCTCCAGCTTCGCTGGACACTGCTTCGCCCTAAACGGCCTCCGCGTGGCTGCGCCACGCGCAGCCCGAAGGGCGAAGCGTGGTGGGCCCGGCAGGATTCGAACCTGCGACAACACCGTTATGAGCGGCGGGTTCTAACCGCTGAACTACAGGCCCGTCCGGCGCCCTTCTAGCAAGCGGCGCCGGCGCGGGGAAGCCGGTTGCAACGCCCGGCCGGATGGGGAAGGCCGGGCGCCGCGATCCGGTTATTGGGCCTTCTGGCCGCCCATCATCTGCTTGACGATGCCGACGATGACCATCAGCACGCCGCCGCCGACGCCGCCGCCGACGATCTGGCCGATGATCGAGCCGATGTCGAGGCTGCCGCTGGCGGCCGCCGCGCCGAGGCTGGGCACGATCGCCCCCAGGATCTGTCCGCCGATGCCGCCGCCGACGATGCCGGCGACCGAGTTCCAGAGGGTGCCGAGGTTGTATTGCTTGAGCGCGGCGCCGGCCACATTGCCGCCGACCGCACCTGCCACGAGCTGGATGATCAGTGTCACGATGTCCATCGGATCTCCTTCCGATCGATGGGCGCCGTCGGGCGGTGCGGCGCAGAGGCAACCGACTCGCCGAATCATCGGCACCGCACAAATAATGATGCGCTTCGACCCGCCCCGTCTCAAGAGATATTTGGGAACGGACTGAGATCGACGCATCGAGATCGAAGAAGCCGCCGTGTCGTCGGCGGGCGATTTCGGCGATTCTATTGTCGATTTTACACCCTCGTTACGGGGCCGGGCGGTATCGCTTCGGCTCGGAGGCGGGAGCCCGAGCGCCGCGCTGGACGAGAGAATAATAACATTAGATTTTTGATATATTTGATATAACACAAACTAATTGGATTGATATTTATCGTCCCCCTGCGAATCTGTGTCTTATCGCCGCCAGCCAGAGACCATCGCCATGCGCGCCCGCCTGCCCGTCCTCGTCGCGACGCTGCTCGCCCTCGCCGCCCCGGCGCAGGCCGAGACCGAGACGCTGCGGATCGCCCAGCAATTCGGCATTTCCTACCTGCCGATGATCGTGGCCAAGGAGCAGAAGCTGATCGAGGCCGCGGTCGCCGAGGCCGGGCTGCCGGCGCCGCAGATCGAATGGATCCAGGTCAGCGGCGGTGCCGCGATGAACGAGGCGCTGCTGTCCGGCAGCCTGGACGTGGCCGCGGCCGGGGCGCCGCCGGCGATCACGCTGTGGGCCAAGACCCGCGGCTCGATCGATGTGAAGGGCATCGCCTCGCTGGGCTCGATGCCGATCTACCTGACCACCAGCAACCCGCAGGTGAAGTCGCTGGCCGATTTCACCGACAAGGACCGGATCGCCCTGCCGGCGGTGAAGGTCGGGTTCCAGGCGGTGGTGCTGCAGATGGCGGCGGCCCAGGCCTTCGGCGAGGACCAGGCGACGAAGCTGGACGACCTGACCGTCAGCATGGCGCATCCGGACGCGACCGCGGCCCTGCTCTCCGGCAGCTCGGAGGTCACCGCCAATTTCGGCGCCCCGCCGTTCCAGAACCAGCAGTTGCAGGACCCGAAGATCCACCGGGTGCTGAGCAGCTTCGACGTGCTGGGCGGGCCGCACACCTTCAACGTGATCTACGCCACCGGCGCCTTCTATGCCGAGAACCCGAAGACCGTGGCGGCGATCGTCACCGCGCTGGACCGCGCCGACCGGTTCATCCAGGCCCATCCGGCCGAGGCGGCGAAGCTGTACATCGCGGCCGAATCCTCGAAGCTGCCGGAGGCCTTCGTCGAGGCGCTGATCACCGCCCCGGACACGCGCTACACCGTGACGCCCGAAAACGTCTTGAAGTTCGTCGAGTTCCAGCACCGCATCGGCCAGATCGCGACCACCACTTCGGATTGGCGGGACCTGTTCTTCCCGCCGCTGCACGACCGGCAGGGCAGCTGAGATGGCGGCCCCGGCCCTCGCCCTTGCCCCGGAGACACCCGCAGCACCGGCGCTGCGGGTGGAGGGCGTCACCCTGTCCTACACCGTCGACGGCCGGACGGTGACGGCGGTCGAGGATATCAGCCTGGACATCCGGCGCGGCGAGCGGCTGGTGCTGCTGGGCCCGTCCGGCTGCGGCAAGTCGAGCCTGCTGAAGAGCATCGGCGGCTTCCTGCCGCCCGCGGCCGGCCGGGTGCTGCTGGACGGGCGCCCGGTGTCCCGCCCCGGGCCGGACCGGATGATGGTGCTGCAGGATTTCGAGCAGCTGCTGCCCTGGCTGACGGTGCGTCGCAACCTGGTCGCCGCCCTGTCCTGGGCCAGGCGCACCCGCCGGGGCGAGGCCGAGGCCATCGCCGACGACATGCTGCAGCGCGTCGGACTGGCCCGGGTGGCCGACCAGTATCCGAACACCCTGTCGGGCGGCATGAAACAGCGCGTGGCCATCGCCCGCGCTTTGGCGCTGCGGCCCGAGGTGCTGCTGATGGACGAGCCCTTCGCCGCGCTGGACGCCATGACCCGGCGCCGGATGCAGGAGGAGCTGCTGGCGCTGTGCGAGGACACCGGCGTCACCACCCTGTTCGTCACCCATGCGATCGACGAGGCGATCGTGGTCGGCAGCCGGATCGTGGTGATGACCGCGCATCCCGGCCGGATCCGTGCCGTGATCGACCTGCCGGGCGGCCGCGGCCCGGACCGGGGCGACCCGGCCTTCGCCGCGCTGGAGGCCCGGATCGGCGGGCTGATCGCCGATCAGATCGGCGGCATGGAGGCGGCCGATGGTTGACTATCAGGGCCTGCTGCAGGCCGGGTCGCCGCTGCGCCCGGCCAAGGCCGAGGCGCCCGCGCGACGGCTGGTCGCCTCGGGAGCCTGGCGCCGCCTCCTGATCCTGGCGGCGCTGGCGGCGATGTGGGAGATCGCGGCGCGGATCGTCGGCAGCCCGCTGCTGCTGCCGGGCTTCCTGACCACCCTCGCCGCCTTCGGCCAGGGCGTGGCCAGCGGCGAGCTGCCGCTGCGCACCCTGGCCTCGCTGCAGGTGCTGGTGGCGGGCTACGGCATCGGCGTGATCGCGGCGGCAATCCTGGCCGGGCTGGCCACCGCCAGCCGCCTGGGCGCCGAGCTGCTGTCGACCCTGACCGCGATGTTCAACCCGCTGCCGGCCATTGCCCTGCTGCCGATCGCGCTGTTGTGGTTCGGCCTGGGCACGCCGAGCCTGCTGTTCGTCATCGTCCATTCGGTGCTGTGGCCGCTGGCGCTGGCCGCCCATTCCGGCTTCCGCGCCGTGCCGCGGCCGCTGGCCATGGTCGGGCAGAATCTCGGCCTCGGCGGCGCCGCCTATGTCATCCGCATCCTGGTTCCGGCCGCCTTCCCGGCGATCCTGGCCGGGCTGAAGATCGGCTGGGCCTTCGCCTGGCGCACCCTGATCGCGGCCGAGCTGGTGTTCGGCGTCTCCTCCCGCTCCGGCGGGCTGGGCTGGTTCATCTACGTCAACCGCAATCAGTTGGAGACCGCCAACGTCTTCGCCGGCTTGTTGGCCATCATCCTGATCGGCCTCCTGGTCGAAAGCCTCTTGTTCCGCACCCTGTCCCGGCTCACCGTCGAGCGCTGGGGCACGCAGAACCCCTGATCGACGGAAACGGAAACGCCGCCATGTCCTTCACCACCCGTCCCCTGTCCGAGCTGCTGGGCCTCGAGATCTCCGGGCTCGACCTCGCCACCCCGCCGGACGACGCCACCTTCGCCCGGGTCAAGTCGCTGTTCGAGGCGAACTCGGTCGTGGTGTTCCGCGACCAGCGCTTCACGCCGCAGCAGCACATCGACTTCAGCCGCCGCTTCGGCGAGCTGGAGATCCATGTGCAGCACCACTTCCACCTGGCCGGGCATCCGGAGATCCTGATCGTCTCGAACGAGATGCGCGACGGCAAGCCGCTCGGCCTGGCCGATGCCGGGCGATACTGGCATTCCGACCTGTCCTATAAGGCCGAGCCGAGCCTGGGGTCGCTGCTGCACGCCCAGACGCTGCCGCCGGTCGAAGGCGACACGCTGTTCGTCAGCATGGCCGCGGCCTATGACGCGCTGGACGACGCCACCAAGGCGCAGATCGATGGCCTCACGGCGGTGCACGACTACAGCGCCCGCAACGTGGCGCAGCAGGCCAAGAGCGCGCTGCGGCCCGGCCTGACCGCGGACCAAGCGAAGACGGTGCCGCCGGTGACCCATCCGGTGGTGCGGATCCATCCGGCAACCGGCCGCCGCGCGCTGTTCGTCAACGAGGGCTTCACCACCCACGTCACCGAGCTGGAACGGCCGCAGAGCGATGCGCTGCTGCGCCGGCTGTTCGCGCACATGACCCAGCCGCAGTTCCAGTACCGGCACCGCTGGCAGGCGCATGACCTGGTGTTCTGGGACAACCGCGCCACCATCCACCTGGCCACCGGCTGCCCGCCGCACCTGGCCCGCACCCTGTACCGCACCACGGTGAAAGGCGACCGCCCGATCGGCCCACGCGACCGGGCGGCGGCCTGAAGACGGCTGCGCCGTCCCCATGCAGGATGGGGACGGCGCGCCGGACGCTTACGCCGGCTGGAGCTGCCGGCCCTGCCGCGACGGCAGGGGCGGGAAGGCCAGCGCGATGGCGACGGCCGCGAGCCCGATGCCGAACGACCCGATGAACAGCCAGTTGTAGACACTGAAGGTGTCGAACACCCAGCCACCGGCCAGGGGCCCGAGCGCCATGCCGATGCTGGAGGCCATGGTCACCGCGCCGAACACCGTGCCCATGGCGGCCTGGCCGAAATACTCGCGCGCCAGCACGGCGTAGAGCGGCATCACGCCGCCATAGGCGGTGCCGAAGATCACGGCCAGCAGGTAGAACTCGCCGAGATTGGCGACGAACAGATAGGCGCCGATGACGACCGCCTGCACCAGCAGCCCGGCCACCAGCACGCGCTTGACCCCGAGCCGGTCGGCCAGGATGCCCAGCAGCAGGCGCCCGCCCAGCCCGGCCAGCCCTTCGACGCTGTAGATGGTGACCGCGGCCAGCGGGGCGACGCCGCAGGTGATGGCGTAGCTGACCATGTGGAAGATCGGCCCGGAATGGGCGGCGCAGCACAGGAAGAAGGTCCCGGCCAGGATCGCGAATTGCGGCGTGCGGAAGGCCCGGCCGGCGGACAGGTTGCCGATCTCGCCCGCCGGCGACGGGGCCCCGGCCGCGGCCGGCGGCCGGCGCACCAGCAGCCCGGCCGGCAGCAGCAGGATCCAGGCGGCGATGCCGATGACCATCATCGCCGTCCGCCAGTCATAGGCGGCGACCAGCCAGGCGGCGAAGGGCGAGACGGTCATCGGCGCCACGCCGATGCCCGCCGAGACCAGCGACACGGCCAGGGCGCGGTTGGTCTCGAACCAGCCGGTGGCGGCGGCCACCATCGGCGCGAAGAAGGCCCCGGCCGCCAGCCCGACGAGCGTGCCGTAGATCAGCTGGAACGCGGCGAGCGTGGTGGTCTGGCTGGCCAGGACCAGCGCCAGCCCCAGCAGCGCCGCGCCGGCGAGCACCACGATCCGGGCGCCGAGCCGGTCGCTGATCGCGCCCCAGGCGAAGCCGGCCACGCCCATGACCAGGAAGTTGAGGGTCATGGCGCTGGAGATGCCGGCGCGGCTCCAGCCCGTGTCGGCCGACATCGGCTGCAGGAAGATCGCCAGCGAGAACATCGCGCCGATGCCGACGCAGGTCATGAGCGCGCCGACACCGATGATGATCCAGCGATAGGGGTTTTCCGTCCGCGGCTGCGACATAGGGAGCCTCTTCCGCATGGCGCCGGATCGCATCACGGAGGGGACCATCCCGCCCCGGACCGCCGGCTCTCATGCTGAAGACGAACGGGCCGGCCGGGAATCGACATCCTGGCCGAAAAAATTTTACCTTCCGGTAAAGCATCCCGCGGAGCGCGTGCCCCGCGGGATTGTCACGCCCGTATTTCAGCCCTCCAGGCGGGCATAGGCCGCGGCGGTCGCCTTGGCGCCGTCTCGGTACAGGGCGTCGAGTGCACGGGCCACGGCGGCGCGGAACTGCGGCTGGCCCGGCAGGTCGTCGCCGAACACCGCGCGCACGCCGAGCAGCGCCGGCGCCAGCCGCTCCGCCACCGGCCCGGCCGCGCGCGCGATCGCGGCGAGATCGGCCGCCAGCGGGTCGCGGACGTCGATCGGCTTGCCAGCCTCGTCGGTGCCGGCGACATAGCGCATCCAGGCGGCGACGCCGAGGGCGTGGCGGTCGATCGGCAGGCCGCGCGCCAGCCGGTCGCGGACGGTGCCAAGCAGCCGCTGCGGCAGCTTCTGCGTCCCGTCCATGGCGATCTGCCAGGTGCGGTGCTTCAGCGCGGTGTTGCGGAAGCGGTCGATCAGCGAACGCCGGTAGCCCGCGACATCGGCGCCGGGCGGCAGGGTCAGGGTCGGGGTGGAATCTTCCATCAGCGCCTCGACGAAGGCGGCGATCCCCGGCTCCGCCATCGCCGCCGCCACCGTCTCGCAGCCGGAGAGGTAGCCGAGATAGGCCAGCGAGGAGTGGCTGCCGTTGAGCAGCCGCAGCTTCATCGTCTCGTAGGGCGCGACCTCCGACACCAGCGTCGCCCCCGCCGCCTCCCAGGCCGGGCGGCCGGACAGGAACCGATCCTCGATCACCCATTGCAGGAAGGGCTCGGTGACGATCGGCCAGGCATCCTCGACCCCGAGCGCCGCGGCGATCCGGCCGCGGTCCTCGTCGGTGGTGGCCGGCACGATGCGGTCGACCATGGTCTCGGGGCAGGCGATCTCGCCCTCGACATAGGCGCCGAGATCGGGCGAGACCAGCGCGGCGAAGCGCGACAGGATGCGGTGCAGGGTGCGGCCGTTGGCCGGCAGGTTGTCGCAGCACAGCGGGGTGAAGGGCGTCAGCCCCTCCGCCCGGCGCCGGGCGATCGCCCGGGCCAGGATGCCGATGGCCGAGCGCGGCGCCTCGGGATGGGCCAGGTCGTGGACGATGTCGGGATGGCTCTCGTCCAGCCGGCCGGTGGCCGGGTCGTGGCAGTAGCCCTTCTCGGTCACGGTCAGGCTGACGATCGCGACCGAGGGCCGGCACATCACGTCGAGCAGCGCCGCGGGCGATTCCGGCGCCACCAGCACGTCGCGGACGGCGCCGATCACCCGCAGCGCCTCGCCGTCACTGTCGCGCACCGACAGGGTGTAGAGCCCGTCCTGCGGCACCAGCGCGTCGCGCGTGTCGGGGCTGCGCAGGCTGGTGCCGATGATGCCCCAGCGCAGGTCGCCCGCCGCCAGCACGTCGTCGGTGCAGACCGCCTGATGGGCGCGGTGGAAGGCGCCGATGCCGAGATGGACGATGCCGGTGGCGACCGCGTCGCGGTCGTAGCCCGGCTGGGATACCGATGCCGGCAGCCCGGCCAGGGCGGCCGTGCCGAGCCGCCGCGAGGATTGGGTCATGCGCCGCGCCCCTGGCGGCCGGATTGATCACGAAGCAGCACGGCGCCCTCTCCCTTGTCCCGTCTTGCCTGCGGTAGCGCCGATCGATGCCGGACACAACCCTCGAGTCTCGCTGCAATCCTAGTATGGCAGTTTATGAGACGGCAACCTGGACCCAAATCGGGTAGGAGGGCGCCTTACGGCGGCCCTCCTCCCACACCACCGTGCGTACGGTTCCGTACACGGCGGTTCATGAGGCGCGGTTGAGGCGGCG